>JANNWE010000791.1:0-1902 GCA_031414675.1 Cytophagaceae bacterium | reverse complement strand
GGATTAGGCTTGTTAAGAGCTGCTCCAGGAGTAGGTGCTGTTTTGGTTATGTTAGTAACGGCATATTTTCCACCAACCAATCATGCTTGGCGTAATATGTTATTAGCTGTTGCTGGTTTTGGAATAGCAACTTTAGTGTTTGCTGTTTCAGAAAATCTGTTTATATCTTTAATTGCCTTGTTTTTTACTGGGGCTTTCGACAGTATTAGCGTGGTAATACGTTCCACAATCCTTCAAATTTTACCACCTGATAATATGCGAGGAAGAGTAAGTTCTGTAAATGGAATATTTGTAAGTACTTCTAATGAATTGGGTGCATTTGAGTCAGGAATTGCTGCCAAAATGTTAGGAGTAGTGCCTTCAGTACTTTTTGGAGGAATAATGACCTTGGCCGTTGTTGGGTATATTTATAGCCAATCGAAAGAATTGTTAAAAATAAAATTGGTAAAACTTCTGGAAACTTAGATTTTTTAACTTATTTGTTTTGCTAAAAATTCAATTCCTTCTTCAAAGCTTTTTGGTTTATAGCCCAAATAATGAATGGCTTTATCTAAGATGAACCCAGTTTTTGCAGGTCTTTTGGCCTCTTGTTTAAAAACTGACCCATCCACTTCTGTAATTAGAGATTTGTCTAAATCAAAAAAGTCAGCGGTCATGGTAGCCATTTGAAAAGGGCTTAATAAATCTTTGCCAGAAATATTAAAAATACCTTTTGCTTCTTTTTCAGCTATTAAAATGCAACCATCCGCTAAATCTTCGGCTAAAGTTGGTGTACGCCATTGATCATTAACCACTTGAATATTTTTACCGGTTTCAAGAGAATTCTTTACCCATAGAATAATGTTTGATCTACTCATATCATGAGCAATACCATATACTAATACTGTTCTAGCTATTGCCCAATTGATTGAACTATTTATTATTAATTTTTCAGCTGCATATTTACTCCATCCATAGAAACTTAATGGATTTGCAACTTCTTCTTCTGTATAGGGACCAGTTAGGCCATCAAAAATAAAATCAGTGGATAAATGAATTAAGAATGAATTCCTTGATTGGCAAGCTGTTATTAAGTATTCTACTGCTTTTACATTCAATTGCCAGCAATCTTCTTTTTCTGTTTCACATTGATCTACATTAGTCATTGCAGCTGTATGTATAACAATGTCAGGTTTTACAACTTCAAAAAGATCTGAAATTTCTTTTTCTACTGTTATGTCTAAAGGAAAATAGCTATATCCAGCTTTAAATGGGAGTCTATTACTACCTTTTGCAGTTGCAATAATTTCAAATTTAGTATTTTGAACTAATTTTTCAATTAGTTTTTGACCAAGTAAGCCATTTGAGCCAGTAACCAGTATTTTTTTCAAGAATTAAATTTTAAAATTGGAGAACGAAAACTAAAGGTACGAATATTTATATTTTTTTGAAATTTTCTTTCTTCTCATTTTTTTTGCTTTCATAAACATTTTTATGTCAATAACTGGTCTGTTATATTCATCTTTTTGAGTCGTAGCAATTTTATCTATTAGGTCAAAATTATCTAACATTTCTCCAAAAACAGTATATTTATTGTCTAAAGCTGGTGTTCCTCCAATCGCAACATAATCTGCCTTTTGTTTATTAGAATAAGTTATTCCATTCGATTTTTCAACTTTAGCTATTTCTCCATCATCCAGTTTTTTTCCTTGTACAATATAAAATTGAGACGGGCTTGATTTTTTTTCAGGATTGTTATTTCTTGTAGCCGCTAAAGCCGCTAATGCACCTTTTTTGTGTACTCGTAAAGGAGTAAATTCAAAAGGTATATTTTCTGATTTAATTGAACTAGGACCTAAACTAGCTCCAGATTTTGAATTTTTTGAGTTAGGGTCTCCTCCTTGAATCATAAAATTTTCAATA
>JANNWE010000790.1:0-3064 GCA_031414675.1 Cytophagaceae bacterium | reverse complement strand
AAAACTTCGTACTCTTTTTGAGATTCCATTCCACCTTTTTCTAATTCCTCAAAATAGTTCTTGGCTAATGCAAGTCCATGCGTTCTGTGCCCCAACAAGTCAGCTTCCACTAGTATTCTAGCTATAGATTCTGCTTTAGGACTTGCCAATCCGCCTTTTTCAAAAAGTTGTATTATAAATTTAATAACTTTTGAAACATTTACATTTCTCGTTTTATCTAGCATTTAAATTTAGTTTAATGTCTTTTATTATTTACTTAGTAGCAAAACCTGAATCCCGGATTTTTTCAAAAAATTGATTCGTCTTTTCTAAGTTTTCAATGCCATTACTTTTAAAGTACCAAAAAGTTTCCAAATCTCCCTTATGCATGGAGCTATTCATGTCTCCACTCTGTGATTTATGACAAGCTTTTACCCAATCAGCAACTATCATGTAGCTGTGTTTTTGATTTTCGCCAAAGCCAAAAGACCTGTCAAAATAAAAAACAGGAGCTTTTTCTAATATTTTTGTTTCAGCAAAACCTTCTAATTCTGAAAATGTATACGTATAGTTTTTATTTAAAGACCTACCTCCCAAAATTATTGGTTTTTTACTAGAATTTATCCGTGAAACAGCCCTTAAAGCCAAAATAGATGCAGTTTTATGATGCGCATGTTGTTCAGCACTAGGAATTAAACAAAAAACATAATCATAATTTCCCTCTGCTAAAATTTTATCTAATTTTTTTTCACAATATGACATATCCCAACGTTTACCCTCAAAAAATGGTTTAGGATCTAATTGATAAAAATCGTCAATCTGATCAAAAAAGAAGAAATTTCTTACGCCCAATATTTCTCCCGAACAGAGGAGTTCTTTTTTTCGAAGCAAGGGTAAATGAATTCGCCCTGTGGCAGAGTCTGTAAGCTCTAAACCATAATAACTGGATGCCACCAAACCGTTATATCCTCCTGATGCATCCGTAATTAAGGCCAGATCTACCGTCCCTTTTAGTTCATGCGTAATTTTAAAAAGTGTGGCAGGAAACATGGTTTCGTCGTCAGGGTGTGCTGTAACCACCAATACTCTCGGTCCTTGTGAAAAGACTGAAATATAGCTGCAAAAAAATGCCAAAAATAGCGTTTTCATTTTCATAAAATTTAATTTTAAAGGTTACCTAATTTATCAAACCGTTTAAAAAAACTTGAATAGCCTTATTAACCTGATCTGGCTCTTCAATGCAAGAGGAGTGCCCCGCTCCTTTTATATAAACCAATTTTGAATTTTGGATTTGGGCATTTATAAATTCGGCTTTTGCGGGTACTGTGGCAACATCCTGGTCACCAACAAGAACCAAAGTTGGACATTCAATAGTAGAAAGTTCTTGATCAATTCCCTTTCTATCAATAACTCCTTGTACCGCTTTGACAATATTTTTTTTATTTGACATAAGTTCTGTTTCCCAAAATATTTTCTCCGATTCCCTTTCCTTATTATTTAAGAAATCAGTACCAAACATTATTTTCATCACTGGCTTTTTAACAGCCCAAATTCCGAAAACTTTCACGATGAAGTTGAGTAAATTATATTTAAAAGCGAAGGGTTCTGGCAAAGCAGAGGTTTCTAAAAGAATCAGAGATTTAATCAAGTCTGGCCTTCTTGCAGCTAAACGCATACCTATAAAACCACCCATGCTAAGCCCTAAAAAATGAACTTTCCCAAGCTGAAGTTGCTCTATAATTTCAGCGGCATCTTCGTATTGGGCTTCCATATCATACCCTGTATTTGTACTTTCCGATTGCCCTTGTCCTCGGTGATCGTAACAAATGATTCGGAAGTTTTTAGAAAAAAAAGCTATCTGCTTTTGAAACATTTTGCTGCTCCACAACAAGCCATGAGAAAAAACTAAAATCTCAGAGCCTTCTCCATGCTCTTCATAATAATAGTTATAATCTTTAATTCTAAGGTAAGGCATTTTTATACAATTTATAATAAAATAAAATTAAGCAAAATAAAGCCGAAAGCAGGGCTTATATATTTAAAAATATTGAATTAAATCCCAAAGATTTCCGTACAAGTCCTCAAAAACACAAACCTTTCCATAATCTTCTTCACTTGGTTCTCTTATAATTCTTATGTTTTTTTCAAGCAGATTTTCGTAATCTCTTTCAAAATTTTCGGTAGAAAGAAATAAAAATACCCTACCACCAGACTGATTCCCTATTCCAGCTTTTTGGGTCTCTCCTACCGCCTTAGCTAAAAGTATTTTACATTCTTTAGATCCTTTAGGAGCAACAAGCACCCATCTTTTAGTACTTGACAAAGTGGTGTCTTCTATTAAATCGAAATGTAACTTTTTTGTATAAAAAGCGATTGCTTCGTCATAATCTCTTACCAGTAAGGCTATATGCGCTATATAGTGTTTCAAAATGTCTATTTATAAAAGTTTAAAAATAATAATAATTGAGGATGAAAAGCATTAAGAATAACTTAAAAAATACTAGCTCTTGTATTTTCATTCTCAAATATTAAAACAAAAATCTATATTTGCTTTAAATTTTCTGAATAAAAAGCAATTCATGCTTCAAGCAAACTCCGTATTTATAATCACTTTTGCCCTGATTACTATGGGCTTTTTAATCAAAAAATTCAACTACATTTCAGAAGTAGAAGGTAAAGTTATTTCAAAATTTCTAATGCACACCACCTTCCCTGCATTAATGATTATTTCTACGGCTAGAGTAAAGCTGCAATACAATTTAATGCTAATTCCACTTTTATGCTTGCTTTTGGGGGCATTTTCTGTTGGTGTGGCTTGGCTAGCTTTTAAAAATAAACCATTGAAGTTGCGAGGTATTTTGTTGATGGCATCAGGGGGATTAAATGTTGGCCTTTTTGGATTTCCACTTATAGAAGGCATTTGGGGCACACAAGCTATTTTATATGCCGTTATGTTTGACATTGGAAATACCCTAATGATTTTTGGTGTGGTTTACCCAATTGGAAATTATTTTGCAAACAAAGGAAAAGAGGGAATAAGCTTACGGAAAATAGTGATTCGAGTTTTCTCTTTGCCACCCGTAAC
>JANNWE010000789.1:0-8501 GCA_031414675.1 Cytophagaceae bacterium | reverse complement strand
CAACAAAATGCTTTTTAAACCCAAAAAACTCATTAGAAAATCGGCTTCAATAAAAGTCGAAGGCGACCCCCGTTTCTTCATACCTATTTCCGATTATCTGCAAACCTATCTCGATAGGTATTTGGATGCTCGTCATAGTGGTTTGACCCCCTATTAATCGGACTATTTGTTTAAAGTTTAATAATAGTTCATTGCAATATACTAATTTTGTATTGGAGAAACGACCGACGGTGACCTTTGAACCGAAAGTAAGTCAAGTGTATTGGGCCCATGCATTTTGATTATGAGCTCTTCGAGCTCTGGAGAAACTTCCCTCAAATTCCCATTACCCGAGAGTAAGAAATGCGGTATTTTGAGATAAAATTTTGTTGGTTTGTTTTTGGTTTCTTTCATTTCAATTAAGTTTTTGTTCCACATTATCCAGAATGTGTTTGGAGCTAAATGATCCAAACTTCCGTGTAATCTTGTTTCATTATATATCTTATAGAAGCCTTTTAGGTGCAATTGGAGGCTATCTAGTGTTTTAAACTCTTTTCTATCAAGTGATCGTCCCAATATGGCATGGAAGCTTTCTATGTGGCCGTTCTCCTGTGGTGTATATGGATGGGTGAACACTTGGTTTAAGTGATTTTCTTTGAAAAAATTCTGGATTTCTTTGGCTGCAAAACGTGTGTCGTTATCGTTCCTTATTTCTATGGTTACATCTTTTTTTAGCATTTGATAAGGCTGTAAATAGTTTAAAATTATTTCTTCCCAAGCTGTTTTTACTGCGTTTTGTTTTATAGAAAAGGCTACTGCCCAGTATAATACTTTACGTGTAAAACAGTCTATGACCGTTAAAATAAAAGCATACTGGGCACGCTCACTTACCCATTGAAATTTGATATCCATTTCTAGCACTTCCAATGGCCCCTTGGGGTATACTCTTCTATATTTTACATAATTTTTGGCTGGTTTTTGATTTCGGTCATTTAATAATTGAAAGTCTGCCATCATTCTATATACTTTTTTATGATTGATAATCAAGCCATCGTGTTGCAGGCTTACCCTCATTGCTCGGTAACCATATGCCGTTTCGGGCTGATAGAGTGTTTCTATCATCATTTGAATCACAATATCGTTCGATATAGGTTTTGGTACACCTTTAGAATTAATTAAAAGCGTAGTATCGCTTAGCTTTCTGCCTTTATTGCCAAGGCCTTTGCTTTGATAATAATAATCATGCTTGCTAATAGATAAAATACTAAAAACTAAATCTTTACACAACCCCAAGCCAATGTGTTTCCTGGCCAAATCTACTTTTTCGCTTGGGGATAAAGCTTTTTTAGTAGCTCATCCTTTAAACGAATGACGAGCTCTTTCTCGGCTACCATTTCTTTATAAAGCTTCAGCTCTTTTTCAAGCTCTTTAACACGACCAGCAGCTTCTTTTGTGTTACCATGATCCAAGCCATCCTCTCCTGATACAAAATACTTCCGTTTCCAATAATAATAGGTGGTAGGATATAGATTGTACTTTTCAAGAGTAGGCCTCAAGCCTTTTTCTGATGCCTCTTTGAGAATCTTTAATTTCTCCTGTTTTGAATAATTCTTCTTTTCCATAGACATAATTACAAAAATAAATTTGAAATTCTGTCCGATTATTTAGGGGAGCGAAACACCTCCAGTAAAAAAATATATGAATTTGGAAATAATGAATGAATTAAGTGAAATATTTAATTTAATATATAATCGAGTTGGTTAAAAAAAAAAGGACTGGAATAAATCATTCCAGCCTTTCCCGCTACTAAATCCACACAACTTTTATTTTAAATATCTTGGAGGCCGTTTAAGACCGTATATACTAATTTTGGATACAAAGTTATACTATTTGTTCTAAAAAAAAAAGCAAATTATAGTTTTTTTACCTTATATGTAAATACATATTATGTTTAAATAGAATTTTTTAAAATGGTATTCATTTTAATTAGAAGTTAATTTGAGATTAAAAAGTCTCCAATTTTAATTTCTCCAACTTCATGAACTAAAACATTTTGCCCGAAATGTATTTTATTATTTATTTTTCTATAAGTTGACAAAGTTAGAAGTGGCTCTTTACTTTTTTCCAAAGTTTTTGGATTGATAGTAGTTAAAATGCATCTTGCACAAGGCTTTACTCCATACATTAACGTATTTCCAACGTTGAATTTTTCAAGATTATCTTCTTCGAAAGCATTTGAATTTTTAATAACAATATTTGGTCTAAATCTAATCATCTCAATAAATTCTGGACATTTACTATTCAAATCTGCTAAACTCGCTTCTGAAACTATTAAAATTGGATATCCATCTGCTAAATTTGTATGTTCGTTTCCGGTTATGCTATATTTTTCATCTATTTTTCTAATCGAATATTCTGGTTGATAAAAAAGTTTGCATTTTAATTTTAGTCGATCAGAGAACCAATTATCAAATATTTTTCCAACATGAACTGCCTCTAATTTATCGTCCCAAATTGATATAATTTCTTTGTTTTGACTTGAAGTTTTAAAAGGAATCTTAATTTCCTCCAATTCGAAACTTACAATTAGACAATCTGATTCAATAGCGAGTTTGAACAAAGCCATTTCCGCAATATTTCTTTGAGTTAAGAAAACATTATTTTCATCAACTAAAATCCACCTTCTATCTAAAGCCAAACCTCTTTCTGTAACTTCAGATCTAAGTAGTGATATTCCTCCCAAAGACTTTATTGGATAAACGTAAATCGAAGATATCTGCATAAAAAAATATTGAAAAGCATTTTTTTTTGTAATATTCTGCAAAATAACAAAAAACATGATTACATGGGAAGATTTTGAAAAAATTGATATAAGGGCTGGAACAATATTGAAAGCAGAGATTTTTGAAAAAGCCAAAAAACCAGCCTATAAACTTTGGATTGATTTTGGTGATTTAGGTATCCTTCAATCATCGGCTCAAATTACAAGTATTTACCATTTAGAAGAACTTTTTAACAAGCAAATAGTGGCAGTTGTAAATTTTCCTCCAAAACAAATTGCAAATTTTTTAAGTCAATGTTTGGTGCTTGGAGTTTATAATCAAAATAATGAAGTAATATTATTAAATGTAGATCAGAAAACAGAAAATGGGAATAAGATAGGGTAACAAAATGAAACCTTTTTTACTTAATTTTAAAAGTTCTTTAGTGGTATTGTTAAGCCTAAAATATACATTACTTAAGAATTATATTGTTTCTATTGTTCTAATTTTGTTATATTTTTTTGTTATAAATATGCTCAACTAAAAATAGATTTCGGAAATTAAGATTCCGATGCTATTTTTGCAAAAGTTTTGATTGTGAACCCAAATGCGATAAGCCAGAAATGAGAGAAATTCAATTTAGAGATGCAGTAAAAGAAGCAATGTCTGAAGAAATGCGTCGTGACGAAACCATATTTTTGATGGGAGAAGAAGTTGCCGAATATAATGGTGCATATAAGGCCAGTCAGGGAATGTTGGATGAATTTGGGCCAAAAAGAGTTATTGATACTCCTATAGCAGAATTAGGTTTTGCTGGTATTGGTGTTGGAGCTGCCATCAATGGGTGTAGGCCAATTATTGAATTTATGACCTTTAATTTTTCTTTGGTTGCAATAGATCAGATTATTAATAGTGCCGCTAAAATTATGGCAATGTCCGCTGGACAATATTCATGTCCAATAGTTTTTAGAGGCCCCACCGGTAATGCAGGTCAATTGGGTGCTCAACATTCTCAAAATTTTGAAAACTGGTTTGCCAATACGCCTGGATTAAAAGTTGTGGTGCCTTCTACTCCTTATGAATGTAAAGGACTTTTGAAATCTTCCATTAGAGACAATGATCCAGTAATTTTTATGGAATCAGAAAATATGTATGGAGATAAGGGGATGGTACCAGATGGAGAGTTTATTATTCCTATTGGCCAAGCCAATGTCATTCAAGAGGGAACTGATGTAACTATAGTTTCATTTGGAAAAATGATATCAAGAGTTGTTTTACCCGCAATAGAAGAATTAAAAAAACTTGGAATAAGTGTTGAATTAATTGACTTAAGAACTGTAAGACCTATAGATTATAAAACAGTGGTAAATTCTGTAAAGAAAACCAATCGATGTGTTGTAGTAGAAGAAGCTTGGCCTTTAGCTGCGATTTCATCGGAAATAACCTATCATTTACAAAGAAATGCATTTGATTATTTAGATGCTCCTGTAATTAGAGTAAATAATATGGATATCCCTTTACATTATGCCCCTACATTAATAGAAGTTACGTTACCAAGTGTGGCCAGAACAATAAGTGCTGTAAAAGAAGTCTTATATAAAAAATAGAACGATTTAAGATATAAATAAAAAGAGGAGTAATTGCTCCTCTTTTTATGAATTTTCAATTTATTATTTTTTACTTGGGTTGAAAATCAAATCTCTATAATCTTCCATCGAAGTTTTAATTACTTCCTTCGCAGTTTCATTTCCATATTGATACGCAATTTCACATTGCTGTATTTCACCAGGCAGATTTTTGTATGTTAAAAAATAGTGCTTTAGACGCTCTACTACTCCATCTGGCATTTCAGAAATATCATTAAAACGACCATAAATTTGATCTCCTAACAGTACAGCAATAATTTTATCATCGGCTTCACCTTTATCTATTAAACAAAAACCACCAATAGGCCTAGCTTTTAATAAAATATCACCATGCGAAATATGGTGACTTGAAAGCACACAAATGTCTAAAGGATCTCCATCCCCTTCTTTAACTTTTATTGCTCCGTTTACTCTTGCAAAAGTAGCAACTTTATCTCCACAATAGGTTTGAGGGATAAAACCATACATAGATGGAACAATATTGGAATATTTTTGAGGTCTGTCAATTTTTAAAAAGCCTGAATCTTTATCAATTTCATACTTAATTGTGTCAGAAGGCACAATCTCAATAAAAGTCGTAACAATTTCTGGAGCCTCTTCTCCAACTGGAATTCCATGCCAAGGATGGGCTTTATATACTGGTTTCATAATATTTTTCTGTTTGAACTTCAAATATAGTTAACCTTAATTCTTTAAAAGCTAATTTCTATTTGAAAAATAAAAAATAAAAACAATACAACACAATTTAAGTTTTTATCGTAAGTTTAAAAAAAAAGTTAAATTTTGTATTTTTCGCACGATTTTAGATAGTAAATACAAAAACCATATTTTACTTACGTTGTTTATTAATAAAATTCTAAAAAATGAATGCATCTAAACCAAAAGTAATCAAGGATTACGATAAGTTAACAGACGATTTACAGGAAAGAATTAAGCTTTTCTATCCAAACGGTTTCTCTGAATTTTTAATAAGATTCACCGATAAAGACGGTAAATACGTTACCGCATTACCTTATGAAACGGAAGATAAATATTATTTAATGCGAATGACAAATGCACAAGCAGCAAAAATAATTAAAGAAGATAATGATTATGATTCGGAAGGCAATCTTAAGGAAGAAGTTAAAGATGACTATGAAGATAAATATACTGACTTGGACACCATAAAAGTTGGTGGAAATAAAAAAGACGATGATGAAGACAATTATGATTAATGTTAATGCTTTGTTAATATTAAATTAATGAAACTATATTTTTTGCGTAAACCGTTATAAAAATTAAAATAAATAAGATGAAAAAAGTATTTTTAATGGCTTTGTTTTTATTAAGTACAGAAGCTTTTTGTCAAAAAGCTGGAATTAACTTTGAAAAAGCAACTTGGAATCAAATTTTAGCTAAAGCAAAGGCTGAAAATAAATTAATTTTTATGGATGCTTACACGAGTTGGTGTGGTCCATGCAAATCAATGACCGCACAAGTCTTTCCTAATGCTAAAGTGGGAGATTTCTTTAATTCCAACTTTATAAATGCAAAAATTGATATGGAAGAAGGAGAAGGACCTTCGATTGGATTGAAGTATCCAGTAAGAGGCTATCCTACCCTACTCTTTATTAATCCCATCAACGGAAAGATAGTAAATCAAGCATTGGGTTATAGAAGTGCTGAACAATTATTAGAGTTGGGAGAGCAAACTCAAACTAATAAAAAGAAATCTTCTATTTAATATAATTTGAATTTCATTTGTAAGGCGAGCAATTTTGCTCGCCTTATTTATTGTATTTTAAAGATTAGCTACTAATAAATCTAATTTTATTAGTTTGCATTTTGTTTAACTAGCGTATTAAAAAGTGCAAGTACTTTAAATTTTAATAAAAGGTAAACCTTGTATTGCTTGAAAAGCAGTAAAACAAACAAAAGAAAAATACACAATAGCGACTATCCATATCAATTTAGAGGCTTTGGCTTGGTCGGAAATATTTTTTGAAAAATAATATCCCATTAATGGTATCAATTGAAGTGAATGAATTCCAAAGAAATGAGCTACCCTTAAATCTCCAAATAAAGTGCTCCAGTTTATTAATGGCAAGCCTGCTTTCCCAATTTCGCCGCCCACATTATGAGAATTAATGGCACTCATATATCCTCCAAAAAAACTAAATAATACAAATAGTATTAATCCAATTTTTATTGACAAAGCGAAAGGTTGACTAATTGTATATGTTTTTTGTCTAATAAATCGAATAGCTAAAACCAAGGTTGCTGAACTTACCCATACTATCATTATACCCATAATACTATATAAAATACCTCCTACAATCTCAGTTTGATTAAAATGAGACAATTTGCCTCGAAAAGCCTGGATAGAGATTACACTGTTTTCATAAACCATTGTAACGACTGCAAGTATGGAAAACCATTTTACTCTGTTTTGATTATTTACATAATAAAGTAGATAAGCTAAAGTCCATCCATAAATCCAAGTACTTAAAGCAAATTTTATAGGCTTTATCATGGAATTGATACCCAAAATCTGTTTAGGGTTTACAAATGCATTAATACTTAATACAACTGCAAAAAAAAGAAAGAATGTGCCTAAATAAGCTAAAAGCTTATTTCTTTTGTTTAATAGTTCTAAAAATTTCATTTTTTTTTAGTTTAAGTTAAAAAAAAGAGAAAGAATTTTACTATAATTTTTAATAAAATTCTATTAGAATTGATTAAGAAAAAGATTTAGTCTTTAGGATTTTAATAATAAAAAATAATAAATACCCTATTGGACCAAACATAAATGTGAAAGGCAAAGTGAGCGTAACAAGCCATCTTGACAGTTGTAATTCTTTGCTTTTTCTGACTACATAAGCACCCACAAATAGGTCGAAGGCTAGATAATGCAACCATCCAGCAGCCAAGGCATTATCGTTTTGAAAAAGTGCCTTCACATTAGACAATGTGCTAAAACTATCGGCTTTAAAATCTCCGATATCTCTTAATATTAGGAAAGAATATAGTATAGCAAATAAAACAATGATTCCATTTAAAATTAATGCTTGAGTGAATTTCCAATTTGGAATAAAAATTAATAATACCCAACCTAAAATCACAAAAGAATTGCCAAAAGAAAAAATTGAAGAAGCATCCATGATTAATTAATTAAATTTATTGAAAATGAATTATTTATTTTAGAAAATGTTATTTTGCAATCTTTAAACTTTGGAGCTGAGAATTTTGGTTTAAAATTATTAGAAAATGCAAAAGGCTCTGAGGGATATCCTAGAAAATTTGTATCTAATTTATTGTTTCCATTTTTATCCTGAAAAACAGCAATCCCATAATCTCCAAATGGAATATCATCAAATTTTATTTTTATTTCTCCTTTATTTGTGGGAATTAATTCTTTTCCTTTAAATATTTCTTTTTCATTTAGAAAACTACTTTCTGAATTATAAAATGCAATTCTAATTTTAGCAGTTGAGTTTTTTATATTTGAAATTTTCAAAATGAAAGAATGCTCGTTCTGGGCCTTAATTTTTTCCATATTTACTAATAAGCAATATAAAAAGAAAACAAAAAATTTAATAATTTTCATCAAATATTCTATTTTAGAAAAATTTCACTTTTATCTACTAATCTCCATTCAAAAGGCCTCAATTTCTCAATTTTTATATTACCAATTCTTTGCCTTAATAAATAAGTAACCTTAAAGCCCAATTTATGGCACATTCTTCTAATTTGACGATTAAGGCCTTGTAATAGTACAATCTTAAAAGTGCTTTCATTTATGCGATAAATCTTGCATGGGAGAGTTGTTTTGCCCATTATTTCAATGCCATTTGCCATCTTATCTAAAAATTCGTCGTCAAATGGTCTGTTAACCTTTACAACATATTCTTTTTCGGTTTTATGTTCGTTTCTTAAAATTCTATCATAAAGTCGACCGTCGTTTGAAAGAAGTAAAAGTCCTTCAGAATCTTTATCTAGTCTACCAATCGGAAAAACATCATCATAAGGAAGAATTGAAGCTAAATTATCTTTTATTTTTGTATTTAAAGTAGTTTCAATGCCTCTTGGCTTATAAAATGCAATATTTATAAATTTTTTTGACTGTTGCAGTTTT
>JANNWE010000788.1:0-4564 GCA_031414675.1 Cytophagaceae bacterium | reverse complement strand
TGAGATTCGTGGTTAATATAGATTTTGGTAGAAGAGAAATCTATATAATGGAACCTGAAAGTTTTAAATTTAAAAAATCATATGGAGAAAAATTTCCAATTGTTGTAACCCAATCGAAACCATACATTGATGCTATTGAATTAGCTCAGGAAGACCATATTTATAAGTCAATCCGGCTAGTAATAGATACTGGGGCAGGCCATGCTTTATTATTAAATACACAAGACAAATCCTCTATCAGCTTGCCCGAAACCGTGATTCGAGCCAATTTAGGAAGAGGATTAAACGGAAATATCAATGGCCATATTGGCAGAATAAATGATTTTCGAATGGGCAAATTCGAGTTTAAAAATATGTTAGCTTCTTTTCCGGATAGTTTATCATTTAGCTTAAAATTTGGAGATGCCGCTACTCAAAGACAAGGTAGTGTTGGAGGGGAATTTTTAAGGCGTTTTATTGTAACCTTTAATTATAAAGAAGGCTACATGGCCTTAAAACCCTTAAAAGCCAAATATAAAGAAACTTTCGAACACGACATGAGTGGAATGGAAGTTCGAGCCAAAGGAACACATTTTAACGAGTTTTTCGTTTCTTTTGTCACACCAGATTCTCAGGCAGATAAGGCAGGAGTAAGAGAAGGAGATCAAATAATTTTTTTCAACACCAAACACTTTAATGAGCTAGATATTAATGATATATACAAATTACTTTCTAGAAAAGAAGGAGAAGAAGTAGAGCTTTTTTTAAGAAGAAATGGGGAATTAAAATTTGTTTATTTCAAATTGCGAAGAGTTATCTAACATTAAAATGAGTAAAATAGGTTAAACCCTAAACCACGAATACCGAAATAAGGAATAGGTTTTATAGATTTAATCTCTACTTTTTTGGTGGTTATTTCTAATGAAAAATATTCTTCCGAAAACCCAAAACGTTCTACAATTTTATCTCTCAAATATTGACGATCATCCGCGGAAAGTTCAGAAAATAAATCGCTCGTATTTAAAGCGTTAAACTTTCTTGCTTTTCCAAAATGAGGTCCAAAAATCACAAAATCTAATCCAAAACGATTCCATTTAAATTGCTTTCCTATTAAAAGCCCTCCAGAAAGTGTTTGAAAATTAAAATCTATTGGAGTTCTAACATCGTTTAAAAACAATCCTTTTGCTTTAACAGCCAAAGAAATGGGCACATTCATGTCAAAATTTTCGTATTGACCAAAAGCCGAAACGAAAAACCTGTTCTTATTTTGGCCAAAATAATAACGTAGTTCTGGAGAATAGCCAAAAACACCCATTCGAGCCTCATTCATAAAAATATATTGAAACTTAATTCCTATTGTATTTAAACCATGCTTTTTGGCGAGAGTATCTATTGCCACACCAAAAGGAATGAGGGATTTTTGCCTGTAAAAAACCGTATTATTAAATGCCCAGTGTTCAGAAACTTTTCGTTCATATTGTGCAGAATACAATCGAGAGGCGGGACCTATAACATTAAACTTTACCGAATTCTTGAAATCTATTTGTGCAAAAGAAAACGACCAACTAAAGAAAAAAAAAGCGAATTTCATTTTACGTCAATTTGAGTAAGAATTCTTTCTAAGTCATTTAAATTTTCAGATGAGAAATCTAAATGAGTTACAATTCGTATTAAACCAATGCCAAAAGGTACCACAAATACTTTATAAAGTTTTAAGGTGGCTATAAAATCTGATACCTCCCAATTGCTTTCTAATTCAAATATGACAATATTGGTTACAATAGGATAGATATTTTTTACAAAATTTTTGGTTTTCAAAATATCTCCTATTGATTTTGCGTTCTGATGATCAATTTTTAAACGATTTACATTATGATCTAATGCGTAAATTCCAGCTGCAGCTAAATATCCTGCTTGTCTCCAACCTCCACCAAATGATTTTCTGATTCTTCTTGTTTTCTTTATAAAATTGGCATTTCCCAATAAAAGAGATCCGATGGGTGCTCCTAAACCCTTTGATAAACAAATGGAAATGGAATCAAAAACTTTCCCATACGCTATAGGACTATCTGTGGTTTCCACCAAAGCATTAAAAATTCTAGCACCGTCTAAATGTAAAATTAAACCATTTTCACTACAGACTTCCTTTATTTTCAAAATTTCAGAAAAATCATAAAGACTGCCACCCCCTTTATTCATGGTATTTTCGAGCGAAACTAAAGCACTCAATGGATAATGAATATCATCTGGATTATTAATGGAATCTTTAACTTGATCAGCGGTGATTCTTCCTTTATCACCTTCTAGAAGTTTAACAGAGGCATGAGAATTCTGAGCAATCCCTCCACCTTCATATAGGTAAATATGAGAGTATTTATGACAAATAATTTCTGAACCAGGAAAAGTATGCGCTTTTAGAGCTATTTGGTTAGTCATAGTACCCGAGGTACAAAACAATGCTGCCTCCATCCCAAATAGATCTGCAACTTTCTTTTCAAGGGCAATTACCGTCGGATCATCGCCTAAAACATCATCTCCCACCTCAGCTGTAAACATAGCATCCAGCATTCCTTTTGAGGGCTTTGTAACCGTATCACTCCTTAAATCTATACCCATTTAATATTTTTTAATTCAAAAAAGCAAAGATAGAATTTAATTTGATAAGTTTAGTAATTTGCAATTTGATCAATTAGTCTATTTTCGAAAAATATCTTACCATTAAAATTTCAAACAATTATTGGGTCTTTCCATTCATTTTCTTATTTTTACTAAAAATTCAATCTTATGCCAATTTATAACCTCAATATCAATAATAAAGTCTTTAAAATTACTGCCGAGGCAGATATGCCTTTAGTTTGGGCTATTAGAGATTTAGCCAATTTGAAAGGCACCAAATTTGGTTGTGGAATGGCTCAGTGCGGTGCTTGTACAGTGCACCTTGATGGGCAAGCAATTCGATCTTGTCAAATGCCACTTTCTGCACTTTCAAAAAAAGCAAAAATTACTACTATTGAAGGCATAGCTGAACCCACGCTTTCTGTGGTACAAAAAGCTTGGATAGAGGAGCAAGTACCCCAATGTGGGTATTGCCAATCTGGCCAAATCATGTCTGCAGTAGCTTTACTGAAAACTAATAAATCGCCCAACGACGAGGAAATATTAACTGCAATGGAAGGGAATCTTTGCCGCTGTGGTACCTACCAGAGGATAAATAATGCTATAAAAAACGCTTCAAAAATGCTTCAATCATGAATAATAACAGAAGAGAATTCCTCAAAACACTTGGATTAACTGGTATTGGTTTGAGCATAGGTTTGGAAGGTTTTTCCAAAAACATAGCTCTAAAAAAAATAAACAAAGCCAACTTAGCCTTAGAAATAAATCCTTTTATAATCATTGAAAATTCGGGTAAAATAACTTTGGTAAACAGCCGACCTGATATGGGCCAAGGCTCTACGCAAGCTGTTCCTTCACTTTTAGCCGAAGAATTAGAAGTAAGCTTAGACCAAGTAAGCATAATACAATCAGACGGCCGAAGTAAATATGGAAGCCAGCAATCGGGCGGAAGCAGTTCAGTGAGAGGACTTTGGCTGCCTTTACGGAAAGCAGGAGCAGCGGCCAAAGAAATGTTGATTAAAGCCGCAGCTGAAAAATGGAACGTTAAAGTGGAGGAATGTTATGCTGAAAATGGCAAAATATTTTTAAAAGGCACAAACAAAATTCTTACTTTTGGAGAGGTAGCCGATTTGGCCTCCACCTATGAAGTTCCTAAAAATCCAAAACTAAAAGACCCAAAAGACTTCAAGATTTTAGGTAAATACAATAAACGTCTCGATGTACCTGACAGAGTAACAGGGAAAGCAGTCTATGGAATTGATGTAGTCTTACCAGAAATGGTCTATGCTTCCGTTGTACATTCTCCGCGTATTCATGATACTATAGGTTCTATTGACGATACTGTTACAAAAAAAATTGCGGGAGTCTTAGATGTTATAAAAATAGAAAGGGCAATGCCGCATACTAAAGTAGATGCTGTTGCCGTAATTGGTCAAAATTATTGGGCAGCATTAAGTGGAGCAAAAGCACTTTCAATAAACTGGAAAGCTGAAACGGGTAAATATTTGAATCAAAATACTTCTGAGTATTTTGAAGCAGCATATACAGCGGCTAAAAAGCCAGGAATAAGGTCAGAAGAAAAAGGAGATTTTGATGCTAATTTTAATTCAGCTGCTCAAAATTTAGAAGCGATTTACGAAACACCTTTCTTGGCACATGCGGCTATCGAATCTGAAAATGCTACCGTACACATTAAAGACGATGGAACAGTAGAGGTTTGGGCACCCATTCAAGGTCCAGATGGAGCTTTAACTCAAGTGGCTAGCTATTTGGGAGTGCCTGAGGACAAAGTTAAAATAAATGTTACCTTGTTAGGGGGATCCTTTGGCAGAAAAGCCTACATGGATTTTTTAAACGAAGCCTGCGATATTGCAAGAAAAGTAAAAAAACCAGTAAAGTTAATTTGGACTAAAGAAGACGATATTTCGCAAGGACCTTACCGTCCAGGCATGCTGAGTAGAATGCAAGG
>JANNWE010000787.1:0-1728 GCA_031414675.1 Cytophagaceae bacterium | reverse complement strand
ATGCGAGTTTTGGTAGACAATGACTATAGTTATGACACAGACTTCACTACCTACAAATCGTATAATTTTTTAAATTGTGAAATAGACACCTCTTTTGTTTGTTCCGAAATTCAAGACGCAATTCGACGTCAAATGCGTGCTAGAGGTTATAAAGTTGTGGAAGAAAGTCCTGGCCTTTTGGTAAGTTACAGCATTATTAAAGAGCGTGTAGGCTATAAAGGATATTTTCAACCTTCATTAGATAGATGGGTAAATAAATATGATAATGAAGACACCTACAAAGTGCAAAACTTTAATTTTGGAGGAGGTATGATTCTGGTTTCCTTGTTAGACGCTGAATCGAGCAGGTTGATTTGGAGAGGTTATGCATCAGGTGTTTTTAATAAGAAAGTAAATAAGCCAGTAAATTATTATAGAAGTGTAGTTCGTTCAATTTTTGACCAATACCCGCTTTTTGCAGCTGGTGAGAAACCTAGGAAGATAAACGAGATTTGATTTTACCTTTCGATTTTTTTTAAAACAAGCCTCTTATTATTTAGTGGCTTGTTTTTTTTGTTTATGGATAAGAAACCTACGTTTTTTGTCAGCATTTGTATTTCAACTGACATTTTCAATACTTTGAGTACTTTAACTTTGCTGAAAAAAAGTATGAAATTTAACCCATTTTTAAGTTTAGTTTTGATTTCGTTTTCACACTATGCTAACGCCCAAACATGGGTGGCTTCGTCTAGCACTGTTTCTTTTTCCATAAAAATGCTGGGAAGTAATGTAAAAGGTAATTTTAAAGGCTTAAAACCCAGTATTCTATTTCAAAATGATGAGCCATTGAATTTGTCAGCAACGGTTTTGACAAACACACTTGATACTGACAATAGCCTAAGAGATAAACATTTAAAAGAAAAGGAAGATTTTTTTCAAGTAGATAAATTCCCCTTCCTTTCAATGTCCAGTACCCAGATTACTAAGATTAATGCAACTCAATACCAAGGAACTTTTAAAATTACAATCAAAGCCATTACTAAAGTAGTTAAAATCCCAATTAACTTCACAAAAAAGGAGGATAAAGGAATGTTGATGTCCGAATTTACTATTAATCGAAACGATTGGAATTTTGGGGGATCAACAATGGGAATGAGCGATAATGTGAAAGTTAAAATAATACTAAATTTAGACAAGAAATAATGGTAGTTTTTTATGACTTTTAATTCATTACGACTTTCTTGGATAAAGTTAAGCCATTTTGAATTCTGGCCTTGGAAAGTATTTTATGCGCCATTATTGCCGTATTATTTATTTTTGGCGATAAAAAATAGGAGTATTGCTTTTCCTTCTGTTGTTAATATTTCACTCAAGGATGGTGGTTTTTTTAATGAAAATAAAGCTGAGATTTTGGCGAATATTTCTCCTGTTTATTTGCCCAAATCGCTAGAGATAAAAAAAGGAATTCCGCTAACATCCTTAAATATTGGTACAAACCATTTTATTTATCCACTTGTTGCTAAACCTTTGAGCGGCCAACGAGGCCAAGGTGTTCAGAAAATATTATCGTTGCAGGATTTATATATTTACCATAATATAGTAAATGAAGATTACCTACTGCAAGAATTTATTGAATATCCTATTGAATTGGCTGTATTATACAGTCGCCTCCCCAATGAAAATACAGGTATAGTTTCTTCTATTACCCAAAAAGAATTTTTAAGTGTGGTAGGGGATGGACAAAGCACT
>JANNWE010000786.1:0-2228 GCA_031414675.1 Cytophagaceae bacterium | reverse complement strand
CTATAACAGGTTCAATAAACTTCCCAAAAATACCTGCATACGAGTTTTGCAATTTTTCCGAAGCAATTTTATTTTGGATTTCCTTTTCTGTCAAGTTGGAAAAATTAGTTTTTATTCGTTGCTCTGCACCTGAAAACCCTTTTCCTGGACCATAAGAAGCCATTACCCAAAGAATTATCGAAATGGCAACAATCACTTTACCAGCTTCAAAAACAAAGGTTTTTACTTTTTCATAAATAGTGTAGGCAACATGATTCCACCGAGGTTTTTTGTAGGTTGGAAGCTCCATAACAAAGTAGCTTCTTTCAGTTGTTTTTAAAAGTGATTTCATGACCCATCCGGCTAAAAGCACTGATAAAAAACCCAATAAATAGAGCCCCATCAAAGCCAGACCCTGAAAACCAAACAAACCCCACAGTTTTTGATCAGGCACAACCAAGGCGATCAAAATAGTGTAGATTGGCAATCGAGCAGAGCAGCTCATCAGTGGTGTAACCATGATTGTTACCAGCCTATCTTTCCAATTTCCAATGGTTCGGGCAGACATAATGGCCGGCACAGCACAAGCCATACTAGAAATCAAAGGAACGACACTTTTGCCACTTAAACCAAATCGTCTAATTACTTTATCCATTAAAACCACCACTCTTGCCATATAGCCCGATTCTTCCAAAATAGAAATGAAAGCAAATAAAAAGGCGATTTGTGGAATAAAAATCAACACTCCACCTATTCCAACTACAAGGCCATCCGTCAATAAATCTGTAAGTTTACTTTCTGGTAAAATTGTTTTTAAAAAATCATTCAAAACAGCTACTCCAGCATCAATTAGATCCATTGGATAGTTTGCTAATGAAAAGACTGATTGAAAAATTAAAAATAAAATACCTATAAATATAAGGTATCCCCAAACTTTATGAATAAGAATGTTGTCAATCTTTTGGCTCAAGGTCAAAGTTTTATTCTTTGTTTCTTCTACTTCAATAACCTGTTCTAAAGATCTATCAATATCCAAATATCTTTCAATTACTTCATCAGCTTGAAATTTATCTGAATCAAATTTCAAATCCTCCGCCATTTTACTTAAATACCCACGGTCTTTTGCATTCAAAAAAGAAAGTTTCTCGTTTTGCACTAAATATTGCAAACCAACATAGCTTGTTTTTAAACCAAATTTATTTTTGATATACTCGGAAGCAAACTGATATTCAGTCTTTATAAGCTCCTTGTTTTTATGCACTTGAGGACTTTCAGCATTTTTAAATACGATGAGTTTCAAACCTTCAATCCCAATTCCTTCCCTAGCATTTAACTCTACTACCGGAACACCTAGTATTTTCTCTAATTTTGGAGTATTTATTGTAATTCCGATTTCATTTGCTACATCTAACATATTTAAAGCTAAAATAGTCGGAATGCCTAGGTCATTTACCTCTTCAAAAAGCAATAAATTTCTTTTAAGATTCGAGGAATCCACAACCACTACTGCCATATCTGGAAAATCAGGGTGGTTTTGATTAGTTAAAACCTCTAACACTACTTGTTCGTCCAAAGAATTCGGATAAATACTGTAGGTTCCAGGTAAATCTATGACTTCAATATCTGTTGTATTATTAATCCGACAAAATCCTATTTTTTTATCTACTGTAACTCCTGGGAAATTGCCAATTTTTTGCCTTAAACCAGTAAGATGATTAAATAAAGAAGATTTCCCACAGTTTGGGTTTCCAATTAATGCTACTTTCATGTTTTAAATTTCAAGTAAGTAGAATAGTTTCTGCTTCAGATTTTCGAAGTGATAGTTGATAATTATCTCCTATAGTCAAACAATAGGGACATCCAAGTGGGGCTTTATGATCTAATTTAACCACTGTTCCAGGCAAACAACCCATTTCCAACAGTTTTAATGCCAGTTTATTATTAGTAAATGAAACAATTTTTCCCTTCTCTCCTTCTTTAAGGTCCGCTACTGTCATCGAGCTTGCTATTAATTAGACTTAATATAAATAAGAACACAAACTTAAACATTTTTGTTCTTTTGATAGTATTAAATTGCCAAAAAAGAATGAAAGAAAAAATCAAGAATCATAAATATTCGATTAAAAAAACGGCACATATGATTCCAATTTTTATTAAATTCAATTCCAAAAAGCTATTTTTGCACACTTAAAACATTCATAATGGGAAAAATAATTGAAACCCACGCACACATTTACGACGAACAATTT
>JANNWE010000785.1:0-2497 GCA_031414675.1 Cytophagaceae bacterium | reverse complement strand
TATTAGCAAGCGAGTGACTTAATCTTTGCAATTGGTATTTATTGTTGCGATCTAGGCTTTCCCACTTTTGTTTTTGTGTTAATGGGTGTTGTGCCCCTTGATCTGGGTTGTTGGGTGGTGGGTTTCGTGTCCCTTGATCTGGGTTCTTGGGTGGTAGGTTTGGTGCCCCTTGATCTAGGTTGTTGGGTGGTGGGTATAGTGCCTCCTGATCTGGGTTGTTGGATGGTGGGTAAGGTTCCTTTCGTTCTTGGGTTAGCATCTCGCTCTCTAGTTAAAGGCCCAACTGGCTTTTTGTAGGTTCTTGCGTTATAAGTACTATTGTAAATCCCTTCTCTTTTGTTTCTAAAAACTATATTCGATTGATTTCTATTAAATGTATATCGATGATAATGAACGGGATATCTTAAATAGCTATATCTTTTAAAAAATAAATTATTATAATAATGACGGTGGAAATTCCAATAATTATCGTAAAATAGGGGAACCCAAGGCCTCCAATACGTCGGATAATTGTTCCAATACCAAGGCGACCTGTATAAAACAAACCCTGGGGAAAACATTACATTTATTATTGGCCAATCATTGGCATAATAGACTTGGGTATTTGAATAAGCAGGGTTGGGGGTCCCTGAAATAGGGTTTTCTACGGTTGGCTCAATTATATAATCCTGCCCATACAATTCATCATCCCCAATAATCTGAATAATTACTTTTCCATTGCTGGTTTTAATAACTTCAATAACTGCTATATCCTGATTTTCCTTCTCATTTATTGCTACCCGAAGCACAATAGAATAGTTATCATCTTCTTTATAACTTACCACGTTTATATAATCAATGGCGCGGTCGTTGTTCAAATCAAGGTTATTTATGTTAGTCTCTTTATCATTAATGGATTTTTCGAATGCCTCCAAAGTGGGTGATTTTTGAAAAATATCTAATACTGCATAAAGGTTTAAATTATCACCCGGTAGGCCAAGAGCTACCACTTCATCGTTGTTTTGGGAAAACGCTGGTATAAATGATAAACCGAAAATAAAAAATATTTGGGCTAAAGCTATTTTTTTCATGACCAAGTTTTTTATAAAGTAATACTATAATTTTTTATATATAACAGATACTAATCCAAAGTTACTGAAATTGTTAGTACAAAAAACTGATGAACAAGATGTATTTTATAGATATTTGTCATAAAAAGAGATAGGTCTTCCTATGCTAGTCATTCCAGGTTTAGTGTTGAGTTTTCTTTTTTAGGTAGTTTTAACTATATTTTAATGATTATAAAAGTTTTTGTTACGGGTATAAACTTAAAAAGCTCGTTAGAAAATCAACTTCAATAAAAGTCAAAGGCGACCCCTTTACATCGGCTGAAGGCAATCCCACCAATTTCCGATTATCTGCAAAAGGCTTTCTAAAAATAAAAACTGACCAAATTTTATTTTAAAATAATTAATATTTATTTGTTTTTGTTTTGGATTTAAATTTTAAAATGTCGCATTGCACTGATTTCAACCATATAAGATTAAGTTGAAATCAATTTTTAAACTGCCTCGTTATTATTAATTTTTTCCAATTAACCTTGTTTTTATTTTTGAGTAAAACTTTACTTTTAATGTAAAGTAAACTGGAGCTTGATTGACTGTTCCTGAATAATAAACGGTGACTTTATTAGGCGACTGTTTCATGAATCCTCCGAGTGTATTGGCGGTATTTGCGTCAAATACTAAGTCTGTTTCAATTTCTTTTGCAGAGGAAAGATTTACATTACTAAAACTGCCAAGATTTACCTTGTTTTTTCCATCACTATCAGCAATGTCTAGTGAAGCATTTGCCAATTGTGTGCTTGTCCATTGAAATTACTGATGGTGTAGGTTACTCTCTTGATGTTTAGGTCGCTTAGTTTGTTTAAATATTTATTAAATGTTTCGTCAGTTGTAGGGTCCAAAAGTTTCGAGCCATTATATTGAGTGCCTGTTTTATTGACATCAAATGTCATTTCATTTGATGTATTAAAAGACAATGTAGGGAAATCTTCACAAGAGGTTAAAATAAGCATTGATACGATAAAAATGCACTTTTTCATGTTGTTTCTTTGATTAGTGTTTATTTTAAATGGAACTTATTTCATTTATTAAATTATTGATTATAAGAATTTTAAACTGCATATTGATTCGTGGTAAAGTAATTTTCTACCATAAATTTAGGAAGGAAAATCCCTACAAATAATGATGGTAAATGGCTAATTAGATGATAGAAATCAGAATACATGTTCTGTTTGGTTATAATTGTAAAAAAAATAGGAGTCCCAAAATATTTGAGACTCCTATTAATGAAAAAAAAAGATAAAACTCAATCAGGTAAATTTCGCATGAAAAAATCTCGGATGTTTCCGCCTATAATTTGTTCAATTTCTGGTCTTGTAAAACCTTCTTTTTCTAAAGCCGTTACAATAAGGGGTAAACCTGTAACATCAAAATGCGTTCCGATTGCACCATCG
>JANNWE010000784.1:0-3544 GCA_031414675.1 Cytophagaceae bacterium | reverse complement strand
CAAAATCAGGAGCAAAGTTAGGGTCAGCTTTAGATTTTGGCAATGATTCTGTGGCAGGCATGCCTGGGATAGCAAAATCACTTAAAAATTTATCTCCTTCCCAGGTAAATGTGCTTCGTTTTACATCCACAATAAGTGTTTTTATTGGCTTTTTTTTCTTAAATGCTTCAGATTCGTTAGAAACAAATAGAATTAGAATACAGAAAGTGAATAATTTGAATTTCATAAGGTTGAATTTTTATAAGATTGATTCTAAAAACGCAGTAATCCTCAAAAATAAATGCTTTCTGTCACAAATCCTTCTGTTAAGGTATTTTTTTCAATTAGGAAGATTAAGCTATAAGAAAAATTGTTTTTGAAGATGAATAAAATGAGGGAGGATTGTTGCAGACTTATTCAGTTTTTTAAACATTGTTTATCTTAAAAAAGGAACTGAGTATAAAATTTTCATCTATGAACCCAGTACGTTTATATTCTAATTGCCCTATAAAAAAAATCTGGACAATTATTGTTCTTCAAAAAATTCAATATTTTTTTGGTTTATAAACATTTTACAACAGAGCTTCTTAATTTAATAATTTGGTAACAATTTGGCTTTATTAAGGAAATGTAACCTAAGCATTTTTGTAGCTTAATCAATAAATGACTCTATGAAACATTTTTTATTTTTGTTATTCTTTCTTTTCGTTACTTCAATTTCTTTGCAAGCTCAGAGTGGAAAAATTATCGGGAAAGTGATAGACGACCAAGGACTTTCTATGCCAGGAGCAACGCTCAAACTTACAACTGACCCTACTCAAATGGCTATCTCCGATCAATCTGGGAAATTTGTTTTTTCTTCTATCAAAAACGGCAAATATGAACTTACGGTTAGCTATATAGGCTATCAACCCTTAAAAACATTCGTTGATATCAATGATCAAGCCTTGCAACTGACATTAAAATTGGCTGAAACGGCCATAGATGGTTCTGAAGTAATTGTGATTGGCGATAGACTTAAAGGTCAAGCAAAAGCTTTGAACCAACAAAGAAACAATGATAACATTACCAATATAGTTTCAGCAGATCAAATCGGTCGTTTTCCAGATGCTAACATTGGTGACGCTATAAAGAGAATTCCTGGTATTACTATGCAAAACGACCAAGGGGAAGCTAGAAATATTATAATAAGAGGTATGGCAGCAGGCTTAAATTCTGTGACTCTTAATGGCGAAAGAATTCCATCTGCAGAAGGGGACAACAGAAACATTCAAATGGATCTGATACCTGCAGATATGATACAAACCATTGAGGTACACAAAGCAATATTGCCAAACATGGACGCCGATGCGATTGGAGGTTCTGTAAATTTAATAACGAGAACAGCTCCCAACGAATTGAGGGTGTCGGGTACATTGGGTTCAGGAATAAATTTTCTTTCCGATAAACCCATTACTAACCTTTCTCTTGTTTTAGGAAATAGGATTTTTAATGAAAAACTTGGAATAGTCTTTTCTGGCTCATTTAATAATCACATTTTTGGTTCAGATAATTTTGAAGGAGTATGGGTAAAGTCTAAAAACCCTGCTTATCCTGTGGTATTGAGTGCCTTTGACCTGCGTAAATATGATGTTCAGCGGGTTAGAAGAAGTGGCTCGTTAGCATTTGATTATCAATTAGCCAAAGGCCATACAATTTTTCTAAATGCGATGTATAATTGGAGAGACGACCGAGAAAATAGGTATAGATTAAGAGTAGACAGATTAAATACTCCTGTGGAGGCTGCTACATTTAAAGATATTTCTGCTAATCTATATGAAATAACTGGCCGAGTGGCTATTCAGACAAAGGGAGGAATCGAGAATGACAGGAATAAAGGCACCAGACTCGAAGACCAAAGAGTAGCTAATGTTTCGCTTTCTGGAGAAGACTTTTTTGGTAAAGTAAAAATGAACTGGAGTGGGACATATGCTTATGCTCAGGAAGATAGACCAAATGAAAGATACATTACCCACAGAGGCAATGCAAGAGTAAATGTAAATGCAATCAATCCTTATAAATATGTGGTTAAGCTTACTGACGAAAACAATGCCTCAGCTTTAGCATTGAATACTATTTATGAATCAAATAACTTTACGTCAGAGCAAGATTTAAACGCAAAAATTGACTTTGAAATCCCTCTGACAAATAAAAACAATACTATAAATTTTGGAGGAAGATACAGAGGCAAAAATAAAGAAAGAATAAATTCATACGACATTTACTCTCCAATTACCCCTTTAGGAGGCACTAATAATAACTTCGGTAGTTTACCTTCATCAAGGCAGGACCAAAGAGTATTTTTAAACGGTCCTGAATATATTCCTGGAAAATTTATTGACAAAGAATATTTAGGAAATTTAGATTTTTATGATCCATCAAAATTTAAGAAAACCGATGCTGTAGTAGAATATATTACATCAAACTACAATGCCTCTGAAAGTATCTTTGCTACTTACGCAATGGCTGATTTGAAATTTTCTGAGAAATTTTCTTCAACTTTTGGATTAAGACTAGAAAATACCTCTATAACATACAACGGATACAGTTTTGATGCTAAAACTTCCAAGGTGAGTGGAATTGCTGACAATTCTCAGTCTTATTTAAATATTTTGCCAGGTGTCCATTTCAAATATAATTTTTTAAAAGATGCAATAGTTCGTGCTGCTTGGACCAATAGCCTTGCTCGACCAAGTTATTTTGCTTTAGTTCCATTTGAAAACTATAGTCCAGACAATCAAATTTTGATAAAAGGTAACCCAAATCTTGAAGCCACAAGATCTATGAATTTTGATCTAATGTTTGAAAATTATTTTGAGTCTATTGGCGTGGTATCATTTGGATTGTTTCAAAAGAACTTAAAAGATTTTATTTATGATAAAACAACTTTGAATGTCCAAGATCCCAAATATGGTCAATTGGTTAGTTCTACAAGACCAGAAAATGGGGGAACAGCAAAAGCGAATGGAATAGAAGCCGCTCTTCAAAGGCAATTGGACTTTCTGCCAGGCATATGGAAAGGACTAGGAGTTTATGTTAACTACACCTTTACAAATTCAAGTACCACTGGAGTTTCTGGTAGAGAAAACGATAAAATTGCTCTGCCAGGGACAGCAAAACATATGTTAAATACCTCATTATCATTTGAAAATAAAAAGTTGATGGTTCGAGTGGCATTAAATCGTACAAGTGATTATATAGATGCCTTAGGTGGAGATGCGTTTGGGGATATATTTTATGATAAGCAATTGTTTTTGGACATAAATGCAACTTATGCATTTACTAAAAGTTTTAGAGCTTACGTTGAAGCAAATAATCTCACCAATCAAGCTTTAAGATATTATCAAGGATCTAAAGAAAGAACTTTTCAAGAAGAATTGTATAATTCAAGGATTGGTTTTGGTGTAAAATATGACCTTTTTGGCAAAAAGAAATAATTAAAATTAAGCATTTAAAACGTTTGTTGTTTCAGTAAATAACAAACGTTTTTTTTATTTTAAGAACATGAAGTATTTTGGCATTTCAA
>JANNWE010000783.1:0-9943 GCA_031414675.1 Cytophagaceae bacterium | reverse complement strand
TGACTAAAATGGGTGATAGAAGAATGCCCTGAAAATGCACGAAAAATATGTGGGAATTTAGCTCCTAATCGCATTGCTCCAAATCCACCCATCGATAATCCAGCTATGAATATTGGAGATTTTTCGGTAATATGGTCGTACTGTTCTTTCATTACTTGAATTACATCTTCCACAATCCAGGCTTCATAATCAGCGGTTTTGTGCGGTACATAACCACTTCCATCTGCATATAATCCGTCAGAAGGCATTGCCAAAATCATAGGTTTTATTTGTCCTGAATCTATCAGTTTTTGAGCGCTTATGTGGGCTTCCCCTTTCATTGCCCAAGCCCAGTGACTTCCAAATACCCCATGTAATAAAATTACAAGTGGCGTTCCTTCCTTTAAGTTGGAAGGTTTAAAAACGCTTATGTCTGCTCTTTTTTTTAATGCATTACTTTTTACTGTGATAAAGTCTAGGCCTTGAAATTCAGCTTTTTCTGTTGTAAAAAATTGACTCATTTGTTATAAAAAATTATAAACCAATCTTTTGGTTTGAATTTAATTTCATCGAAAACAACAATATTAATTTTGCTTAGAAAACAATTACCCCTTTAGCATTATGTCCCGAATGCATATCTGCAAATGCTTTTGATAAATCATCAATAGAATAGGTCTGAGTAACCATTTTATCCAAAATTAAGTCGCCTTTGACATATAGATCTTGTAAAATCGGAAAATCAATTTGAGGACGAGCTTTTCCATACAGTGGATTAATATAAACTTTATCCCATTCAAAAAGATTCATGTCGATTACTATTTCTTGTTCTATCCCACTTACCTGAACCGCCATTCCTGCATTTCGTATCATTGCCAAAGGTGCTGCCCCTAATTCGGGAATTGCTGTACATTCAAAAGCATAATCCGCACCACGCCCATTTGTCATCGATTTTACTATTTTTGAAGCTTTAAGCAATCCTTTATCGTTTTTGTCTGCAAGAACACTATCAGTAGCACCATATTCTTTTGCCATTTCCAATCGTAAAGGATTTACATCCACAGCTATGATTTTTCCTGCTCCTGAAATTCTTGCACCTTGTATCACATTTAAACCTACGCCACCTGTACCCAAAACTACAACCGAAGAACCTGCATTTACTTTGGCAGCATTTACTACTGATCCATAACCAGTCATCACTCCGCAACCTACTATAGCCGCAGACGAAAAAGGCATTTCTACATGTATTTTTACACATGCTGCTTCTCTTACTAAAGTAAATTCCGATAGTGTTCCTAAGCTAAAGGCACGTTCGATAGGTGTATCTTCAAAAGTGGTGGAACTAAAAGTGGCATGTCCCTCACTGATCTTGTTGCCAGCTGTTACAGCTGAATTTCGTTCGCAGATATGTTGATTGCCTTCTTGGCACTGAAAACATTCATAACACGGAATTGCCCAATTGAGTATGACTTTGTCTCCGACGCTCAAAGACTTAACCTTTTCTCCGACCTTAATAACAATTCCGGAACCTTCATGCCCCATTATCAGTGGTTTACCCCAAGACTGAGAGTCCCAGTCTGTATGACAAACTCCAGCGGCTTTAATTTCGACCAATACTTCGTCCCCTTGTGGGTCCGCTATTTTAATATTCTGAATTGAAAAATTACCATTTCCATCAGCCACAGCAGCTTTGCAATGTGTCATTTACTAAAAATTACTGGATTAATTTCTGTTTGTATTACTTCACCAATTTTTGCACCTGGGCACCACACCTCCCAGTCCTTCTGCTGGTTTTCATTTTCGGGTGCTTTCAGAATCATGTCTTTGTCCATATAAATCACGGTCATTACTTTACGCATTTCTTTGGTGTGGTTAGCTCCTGCACGGTGAAATACCCAACCGGAGTGAAAACTAACTTCTCCTAATTCAAAGGGCTCAATAACATGTTGAAAATCAGTTACACGTAGTTTTTGTTCCATTTTTTGCTCGCTTTCATCGCCTATAGAAAGTTCACGTCCTTCTACAATAGCATGGCTTCCGGCACTAAATTCTAAAGGTCCCATTTCGAGAGGAATAGCTTGCAAAGGAATCCAAGCGGTAACAGTTTTGTCGGTGTTAAGAGGCCAATAATATTGGTCGGCGTGCCAAGGAGTTATACCACCTCCAGCTTCTTTGAAAAGGGCTTGGTCGTGGTAAAGTCTGGCTCCATCGGTTTGCATAAGTTCAGTAGCAATTTGTCCTAATCGTTTACTCATTACAAATTCTTCGCAAGTTTGATCTTCTCGCCAAAGATTAAAAATCTGCAAGAATGCTTTACCGTAGGTGTCTCTTTGCTCCATGGGTTTATCTTGCGAGTTGATTTGGTAAACTTTTTTAGTAATAGCCTCACCATAATATTCCAAAGTTTCGGCATCAAATACATTTTTGAGTTTAATGTATCGGTTTTTTTGAAAAAAAGCGATGGCATCATCGGAGAGCGTGTAGGGTTGGTTAATTAAATTTTTCATTACTAAATTTTTACAAATAAGTATTTTTTTACAAAAGTGATTAAATAATAGTTGAATGAATTTGATTTAATTTTCAAATTATTGTCTTATTTTGTCTTAATAGTAAAATATGTATTAAAAAAATGGAAAAATGAAACTATGAAAGCTGTCTTTGAGAGATTGGAAGCCCAACAATTTAATTCCTTTATAGTACGTCAAATTGAATTACCCAATTTTGATGCTCCTTTTCATTTTCATCCTGAATTTGAATTAACTCTAATATTAAAAGGGGAAGGTCAACGCTATGTGGGTTCACAAGTTAAAGCATTTATTGATGGTGATTTGGTGTTTTTAGGTTCAAATCTGCCTCATTGTTGGATAAATCAGCCTACGGAAAATGAAAATGTTTCTTCTATTGTCATTCAGTTTGGTGATCCGTTTTTAGGAAAAGAATTAATAAATCTACCTGAAATGCAAAAAATCAAGTCTTTTTTTGATAAATCAAAAATGGGTATTGAAATAGTTGGAGAAGCGAAAAAGCAAATTGCAGGAAAGATGCTTAGCATGGTGCAGCAGAGTGCTCTGCAAAGAATGTTGACATTGATTGAAATTTTAGACATATTAAGTAATAATCAGGATTATTTATCAATAGATTCTTATTATTTCGAAAATAATTATAATCAGTCCGAAACTTCCAGATTTCAAAAAGTTTTCTCATTTCTGATTGAAAATTTTAAGGAAGAAATTCGTCTAGAGCAAATAGCTGACATTGCCGGTTTATCTCCCACTTCGTTTTGCAGATATTTTAAAGGAATTACAAATAAGACTTTTAGTGAAGTAGTAATAGAATTTCGATTGCAGTTTGCCTCTCAATTGCTTTTAAAAACCAATTTACAAGTTAGAAATGTGGCACTTGAAAGTGGATTTGGAGATGTGCCTTATTTCAATAGACAATTTTTAAAACATAAAGGGATTTCACCTATGGGATATAGAAAAAAGCACTTATTCAAATAAGAAAAAATGGAATTAATTTTTTAAGAAACTACCAAATAATGCGTTTATAATTCAATCTCAATTCTCCAAAATTGACTAGGAGGGCAAGTTTATTTCCAGAGACTTTAAGGTAATTTATACATTGTGCAGTAAATTCATCGGTTATTCCGGAAACTCCTTTTACCTCTAATATTATTGAATTAAAAACTACAAAATCGGCATAAAACTTATGTGGTAGTATAATGTCTTTGTAAATTACTTTGTATTCTTTTTCCCTCTGATAGGGTATTCCTGCTTTCTTGAGTTCATATTCGAGAGCATCTTTATAAACTATTTCTAAAAAGCCATGCCCTAAATTATTATGAACTTCCATGCACTTGCCAATAATCTGGAAGGCTTCTTCTTTTAAAATTAATTGTGTCATTTTATGTTTTTTACATTTAATGTATGGATTTGAACTAAACTATTTGTGGCAAATATAATTTAAACTTTTTTTTGCCACTAATGCACGAATTAACAAAAATTCATTCGTGTATTCGTGGCAAATATAATTCAAACTTTTTTTGCCACTAATGCACGAATTATCTAAATTCAATTTGGAATCGGCCTAGTTTGGTGTTAAGTTTTTATCTTTGTTGAAAAATAATTTTAAAATTTATGGCTTTTACCACCTATTGGAATGGTTCTGATAAATATATTTGTGATGCTGACCTAGCACAATCTTTTCATATGGCAAGAGTTTTAGGAATGCCATTACTTATTGAAGGAGAGCCAGGCACAGGAAAAACGGAATTACCAATTCAATATTCACTTTCTAATAATTTACCACTTTTTATTTATCCCACAGGCTCAAAAAGTACTGTAGAGCAATTTGTAGCAAGATTTGACCATGTAAAGTATCTAAGAGATTCGCAAATTGAAATTCTAAATGCCCAAAGAGAAGAAAAAGGAATAGGTTCTCGACTTTCCACTTCGGGAAGAGATACAGAAAAGCTAGCAGATTATGTAGTAAAAGGCCCTGCTGCTTTAGCTTTTTCTCAGCCCAATTCTGTTTTATTAATAGACGAAATAGACAAAGCCCCTCGTGAATTTCCGAATGATTTGCTTTTTGCCTTAAGTCACCGTAGATTTATTATGCCAGAATCTGGCGAAGTCATTGAGCTTTCAGAAGAAGATATGCCGGCTATTGTGATTACTTCAAATCGCGAACAAGAACTTCCTACCGCTTTTAAAGGCAGATGCATTTTTCATTATATTAATTTTCCAAATGCAGATTTGATGCGAGAAATAGTTTTGAAACATCAACCTAAACTCGCTGATCGTATCATTGAGGCAGCTTTAGATATTTTTTATCAGCTTAGATTACTCGGTATGGAGAGAAGTCCTACCACGCGAGAATTATTGAATTGGCTAAAATATATGCAGAGTTTTTCAAGTACAGAGGCGATAGAAAAAATTAACCATTTGGAAGGACTGGGTGTTTTGGTAAAAACACAACCTGATTTTGAGAAAGTAAAAAGAATGTTAGCCAATAAAGGAAATAGTTTTAAATAAAAAATCCACTTTACATGTTTGAAACCTTACCTCATCACTTCAGGTCTTTTGGCATACCATCCGATGTAAGAACGCTACTGCTTTTTCAAAAAAGTATGGAAAAAGGACTCATTAAAACCCTAGGGGATATTTTCAATGTATTAAGAGGCATTTTAGTTAAAGACCCTAGCCAATTAGGCCCTTATACAAAAGCTTTCTATAAGTATTTTTTGAATATCGATATTGCTGAAGGAGAAGCCCTTAACGATGCCATTTTACGATCAGAAACTTTTAAAAAATGGGTTGAAAAAAAAGTAGAAGATGGTTTTTTGGTAGAAGAGATAGAACAAAGAATAGAAGCTTTTTTAAATGAGATACATTTAACAAGCTATGATATTAAGGCGATTCTAGATGGAAGAGAGATTTATAATAAAGACAATCCAGATTTAATTGATAAGGAAAACTCTGAAAATTCTTCTACTAGAAATAATGAGATTTTAGAAAGAATGGCCGATTATTCGGGGTTAAGTTTGGAGGAATTGTTGGAGCGAATGCGAAAAGTGGAGGCTCAACAAAAAACCAAACATTTTGGCGGTAATCATTGGATAGGTTCTGGAGGTATTTCGCCTTATGGAAATGGGGGGGCGGCCAAAAATGGGATACGAGTTGCAGGTAATGGGGGAGGAAAAATGGCAAGAGCTGTTTTGAACGATAAGAATTATTTTCCGGTAGATGTAGATCAACAGATTCATGACGATACGATAGATGCGGCTTTGGCTGCTTTAAAAGGTATAATGGAAGATTCGGCCCATGACCAATTAGATGTAGAAAATACAATAAAGGAGGGTTTAAAACGCGGAGGATTGTTTTTGCCAGAAATTAAAAATATACATCAACAAAAATTGCAAGTTTTATTGTTTTTAGATAATGGGGGCTATTCTATGATGCCCTTTTTGGCTATCGTTAAAAAGCTTTTCAAGAAAATGAAAACTAGATTTGCTCATGATTTAGAGACTTATTATTTTCACAATACAATATATGACCATGTGTACAGTGATGTTTTCAGAACAAAAAAAGTACCTATTGACCTCATTCTAAAAAAAGACCAAAACTACAAAATTTTTATTGTAGGTGATGCCAGCATGGCAGAATATGAACTCACTCGCTTGAGTGTTAACACCTACGAAAGTTTGATGAATAAGTTTAAAAAGATTGCTTGGATAAATCCTGAGGAGGAAAGATTTTGGAATTACACGCCTAGCATTCAGCTTATTAAAAAACTAATCCCCATGTTTCCAATGACCACAAGAGGTATTGAGAATGCTGTTAAAGAAATGAATTCAAAAGGGAAAAGTTGAAATTAGATTTGGAGCTCTTTTGAATAAATAAAATCTTTTGGAATATTCTCATTTCAGAAATTCACAAGATGTTTATGCATTTAAATAGTTGTTGGTTACATATTAATTACCACAGACCCAGTTTTCTGACCTAATTCTACATAACTATGGGCTTCTTTCATTTGTTCGAAAGGGTATTTTCTGTCAATTACAGGTTTTAAGTCACCACTTTCTGCCATTTTTTTAAATAATAAAACTTGTTCTTTGTTAACTACTGGTATTGGAAAAATAATTTTTCTGGTGAAAAGTGGCAAAAACACATTTTGATACATAAAGCCTAATTCTGTAGAAAAATATACCGACTTTTCTTTCATCAAATGTTTGCATTTAAAAAGTGAGCTTTTACCAACGGCATCAAAGATAAAATCAAAAGTATCTTTAATTTTCGTGAAGTCATCTTTGGTATAATCTATTACATGTTGGGCACCTAAATCATAAGCCAATTGTACATTCTTGGTATTAGTAACTGCCGTGATTTCGGCACCAAAATATTTGGCCAACTGTACGCCAGAACTACCAATTGACCCCGAAGCACCATTTATAAGTATTTTATCTCCTTTCTTAAGTTTTATTTTTTCAAGATAATTTAAGGCTAAATACGGGCCTTCTAAAATGGCCGTCGCTTCTTCAAACGACAGATTACTTGGCTTAAGAGCAATGGAGCTATCTTCAGAAATACAAAGATATTCGGCATGTGATCCAAACTTTTCAGCACTTATACCAAAAACCGCATCACCCACCTTAAAGCTTGTTACATTTTTACCGATTTCATCAATTACACCTGAAAATTCACTTCCTAATACATGCATTTTAGGTTTAAAGAGTCCTATAAAAAACCGAGAAATAAAATACTCAGCAGATCTCAAACCGGTATCAGAGCGATTGACAGTAGTGGCAACTACTTTTACCACTACCTCCTTATCATTAGGAATAGGTTTGGGTATTTCTTTTAATTGGAGTACATCCACCGATCCGTAAACGGTATTTACAAATGCTTTCATAAGTTTTCATTTTTTTTTAAAGTAGAAAAAGAAAATTCAGTCAACATACTAATTTGTGACAGATGGTTGTAAAAACCTTTTGGATAGTTGATTTTGAATTTAGAAAATAGAGCTTTTTTTATTTCAAGATTAAATCTTTTTAACTTATATTTCTTACAACCTATTGATATTCCTTATAGGAAATGAAAGACAATAGTTGCTCAAAGCCATGAAAGTACTTATTTTCTATCTAAGATAAGTTTAATTATTTAGAAGTAAATTTTGAAATTATGATTCCTACAACGGCCACCATATAAAACTGCCCAACCATACCAAAGAATGCTGTAACCAATCTAGCCATATCGGTTTTTGGATATATATCTCCGAAACCAATACTAGTAAGTGTGATAAAACTAAAATAAGACATTTCGTTATAAATTAAGTCATATTTATTGTAACTTATTCCATGAAACGAATTAGGAAAGCCAAACTCAATTGCCAGGTAGGCAAACAAGGCAATCATACAGAGTAACAAATATCCACAAAAGGAGCCAATAATTACATTTATCCTAACTTCTCTGTTCTGTGTTATCTGATACATTACTTCTGAAAAAATGAATATATAATAAATAATATAAAAATAGATTACGATATAAAAGAACCATGCTTCTGTGGCCAAAAAAGCGAAAGCAAATGGTATGGAAATAGCTATTATACTAAAAATGTCTCTTATAGTTTTTATCTTTTTACTTCGTTCAATAAATATTCCGTAGCAAGCAATTGCAATTAAAAGCATGTTAAATGGCCAAACATACTTAAGGTAGATGGTATTATCGATAAAAAATATTTTGTCGAAAATCAATAACAAAAGTGCCGCTAATAAAAATTCATAGCGGTATTGGTCTAGTTTTCTGTGTATTTTTTTTGTCTCCATTTATTATTTTATGTATTTTCAAGGTATCACTGCATTGATTTTTGTCCACATTTCATCGTGAAAATTGATTGCGGCAGCACTACCATCCTTAGCAACGTCACCCATCCGAATAATAACTAAATTTTTACTTGGAATAACATCAATAAATTGACCATTCTTACCCAGAGCAGCAAAAAGATCAGCAGGTGCACTTGTAGCCAAGGATCTTGAAAATAATGTGGACAAACTTGGAAAAATAATAGAAGATTTTCCGTTTAACCACCATAAATATCCATAAGAAGGATTAAGGTTTTGTGAACTGGTAGTCATTGCTGTATAATAATCAGGATCATTTAAAACAATAGTGTTTTCCCATATTCCTTTATTTAAAACTAATAAACCAAAACGAGCCATATCTCTTGCTTTGCTAAAATACACATTATTAAAGCCAGAAAGAACCCAAGTTCCAGACATGCCAATTTTAGATTCTATCTTTTCATCTGTATAATTATTGAAGGTTTTACCTGATGCATTAGAAACCACTTTTTCTAATAGCGTATAGGGTGCATTATGATAAAACCACTGGGTGCCTGCATCTTTACTATATTGGAGGCAATTAGGTAAAGTGCAATCTGCATCTGGCACATTGAAATTTAATCCTGTTGTCATGGTAAGTTGGTTTTTTACAGTAATTAAATTTTCTTTTGCTAAAGGCAAGCTGGTCCAACCAGCCCCTAAATAAGTGGAAGTTTTATTATTAATATTTAGTATTCCTTCCGTTTGGGCAATTCCTGTTAAAACTGATGTCAAAGTTTTTCCTGCTGAAGCCCAATACCAATTGGAATTTTGGGTAAATGTCCCACCCAAAAGATCAAGCCCCCAATATTTTTCTAAGACTATTTTCCCATCTTTCAATACAATAAAAGCTCGGGAATTATTTGTTTGTAAGAAATCATATAAGGCTTGGACTTGAGCTGTATTCCATTTTAAGCTTTCAGGAGTTTTGGTTTCCCAAGTTGTTGAATTTATGGGAGGAAAATAAATAGGAGCGTTAGAATCAGATGAATTTAATTGTTCTTTTGAGCAAGAAAATAAAAAAAACAAAAAGATTAAATTTTTGACTTTCATTTTAAATTTTTAGTTGAATGATTCTATTTCTTATTAAAATATCGATTGGTGTATTATCTATTAAAATTTCTATTCTTCCAATTTTCAAAATCAAAAATGCAAAGTCTCTATGGAAATTCAATTTTCTTATCTCTAATCCGAATATTATGTACAAAATTAATTTATTTTTTGATTGTTTAGAAATTTGGATGTGATTTTCATAATAGAATTAAAAAGGAATAAACAATCTTCACTGTTTTTTTAATTGCAAATAGTATAGAAAAGGGAAGTAAATATATACTTTTGTTCCTTTAAAAATTATTCAATTTTTCTATTGGTGAGGTATAAATTATCAATAATTCAAAAGCATTAAAAATATATAAAATAATGAGTTCTTTACCTTTTTACCTTGTTGATGTATTTGCCGAATGTAAGTTAGAAGGAAATCAATTAGCAGTCTTTGACAATGCCGGCGAGCTAAGTAAGGAAACAATGCAAGCCATTGCTAAAGAAACAAATTTGGCGGAAACCACATTTATAACAGCTAAAAAGGGGGAT
>JANNWE010000782.1:0-16684 GCA_031414675.1 Cytophagaceae bacterium | reverse complement strand
CACCTAGTTCTCCATAGCACCAAGCAGTATACCCAATTGGTCCAATATTTAATGACTTTTCAATTTTAGAAAATTGGTTCATTGGCATTACCTCTGGGAAAGTGTTGAAAAGCCCAGTTCTATGGTCAAAATAGTTTTGGTCATAACCAATAACTCTATCGTCAATTGCACCATTTGGATTGGCGTTTGCTCCATCTCCTTGGGCATTGGATTGGCCAGAAATTACAAAAACTTCCCCAATTCCTACTCGTAAAATATTCGTAACAGCAGTAATTTCTTCCTCTTTAATAGTTCTTACTTCTAAGGTGTACCAACCTCCTTTTCCTTCTATGCTTCCTGTAAAGCTTTGCCCATCCACAGTATTATCTATAGTTGTCCAATTGGTTAATGTGCCTTGTCCATCTATTCTTGGCACCAATCGTGCTTCAATTCTATCAGCATCTATGGAAAGCGTTCCAGTAATCAATATATTTCCAATATTCGAATTATTTCTCTGAAATACAGATCTTTCAGCTGGAAATCGTAGATTTATTTGTCCTTTTAAATAAGTAATACTGAAAAAAAATACCCCAATTAAACTAGTAAAAAAACGTATTTTCCTAATTTTAATAACCATAAATGATTATAATTTTTAATAAATTCAATTCAATAAATTAATTTTATGCCCCTATAAACTGCCTCAAAAAGCGTAAATCATTTTCAAAAAACAATCTTAGGTCATTTATTCCGTATTTCAACATAGTAATCCTTTCAATACCCATGCCAAAAGCAAAACCGGTATATTCTTCTGGATCAATATTAGAATTTATTAATACTTGAGGATCTACCATGCCTGAACCAGCAATTTCTACCCAACCACTATGTTTACAAATATTACATCCCTTTCCATGACATATAAAACAAGAGACATCAATTTCTGCACTTGGTTCAGTAAATGGAAAATAACTAGGCCTCAATCTAATTTTTGTTTCTTTTCCAAACATTTCCTTCGCAAAATGCAATAAAGTATCTTTTAAATCTTTGAAACTTACGTTTCTATCCACATATAATCCCTCCACTTGATGAAATTGGCAATGAGCCCTTGCCGAAATTGCTTCATTTCTATACACTCTACCTGCCATTATAGATCGAATTGGAGGTTTTTTATATTCCATTAAACGAATTTGTACGTTAGAAGTATGTGTTCGTAACAACAAGTCTTCCTTTTGTTCTAAAGCTTTACTTACAAAAAATGTGTCTTGCATTTCTCTAGCCGGATGATTTTCTGCAAAATTTAATGCTGAAAAATTATACCAATCTGTTTCTATTTCAGGACCATCTTCTGCATTGAATCCCATTCTTGCAAAAATCTCTACAATTCTTTTTCTGATAATACTAAGAGGATGAAGACTTCCAACAGCATTTGGTATTTCAGGTAACGAAATGTCTATTTCTAAATTAGGGTTATTTTTATTAGCATCAGGACTAGCATCTTCAGATAATTTATTAAAAGCTAACTCTAACTTAATTTTAAGCGAATTTAATTCTTGACCTACTAGTTTTTTTTGCTCACCTGAAACAAGTTTGAATTGCTCAAATAAGTTGTTCAAGATCCCCTTTTTACTTAAAAACTTTAGTCTAAAACTTTCCGCGTTTTCTAGATTTTTTTCCAGAATGTTATCTACTTCAATTCCTATTTTACTAATATTTTCTAACACCTCAAAAAAATTTGTGACCGCAAATATAATATTTTGTTCAATATAATCGGTGCCAATGCACAAGTTTAACTGATATTACTTATTTGAAGCAGATTCTACATCTCAAAAGATTAAAAATAAGTAAATGAAAAGGCCATTTTATTAAACGTAATTATACTTATTTAAACAGGTAAAAGTACGCTATTTTAAAAATAGAAAATTTATAAAATGCTTATAATTAAATAGTTAAATATTTTTGGATTATTTGCTTTGTTTTTTCGGTACTATAAGTTAAATATCTTTAGTGTAAAATTAAATAAATAATTGGAAAATAGAGGCAGAAAAGCACATGTTAAGGAGATTAAAGTGTTTCATAAAAATGATATGTTTTTTCTTCCTATTTCTGAAATTAATCGTTTCGAAGGCAAAATAAACTATTCAATAATTGTTACAAATTCAGGTAGGGAATATTTATCATCTTATACGTTAAAATACTTTCAATTGTATCTTTCTAGGTCTTCATTTTATAGAGTTCATAAAAGCCATTTAGTTAACAAAAACAGGATTCGAAAAATTTGCTTGGTTGAGGGGAAGCATAAAATAGAATTTTCGAATGGGGAAAAGGTCGATATTTCCAGAAGAATGCTAAAATTGGTAATGGAATTAGTAAAAAAGTAATTTTAAATTATACCTTATTCTATTATTTTGTGAAGATTTTTTGCGGTTTTTCTTGAATAGAAATTAAAATGCCACCATTCACTCGTGATTGGTTGAAATCCATTCAGAATCATTACTTTGCGTAATAATATTCTATTCTGTATTTGTGTATTGGTTAATTTTCCTTGCTTTAGCATTTCACTTTCTAATCTAGGATATGCCAGATAACCAAAATAGTCAAATTCTGTACCCATATCCAAAGTCTCATTTTTAGAAATATCAAAAATTGTTAAATCTACGGCACAACCATAATTGTGTATAGACTCATCTTTTGGGTCAGAAACAAAACTTTTCCTTTTATTTGGTGGAATAGAATCCAGACTGTTCCATAAAACTTCTTGAATATGTAATGGCCTAACAGCATCAAAAATCAAAAGTCGATAGTCTTTATTTATTGTTTGGATTAAAAAATTTGCTTTTTTTAATGATTCAGCGGGTATTAGTTGTAAATATGCTCTTGTTAAAGAACCATAAACATCTTGTTTGAAAAAATTTTCTGTAGAACTATATTTTAAATCAACTTTTAGACTAGTATCCAAACTCTGTATATTTACTAAACCTTGAGAAATTAAAGAAACTTCCAATTCATTATTTTCTGTTAAAATTTCTATTTCTTTGTTTTTTAAATCTTCAGTTTTTGTTTCAGGTTTTTGATAATTACAACCAAACATTAGGAAATTAAATGCTATAGGTATAGCCCATACTCTTGTATTCATAATTCTATTAAAAAAAACCTCATTCCATAATCAAAAAGATATCGATTAAAAATTAATTGAGAATTCTTCGCTAAATTTAATATTAAAAACTAATTTGGTAAAATTTTATCAGTTTATTAATAAAACTAAACAATATGGCATTAAATTTTATTTGGGTTGGCTTTTTTATAATTGCATTTATTGTTGCATTAATAAAGCTTATATTTTTTGGTGACACAGAAATCTTTAAAGTAATCATAGATGGTATGTTTGGTTCTGCAGAATCTGCGGTAATGGATTTAGCTTTGCCTTTAGCTGGTGTTATGACATTTTTCTTGGGAATTTTGAAAATTGGAGAAGAAGCTGGTGCTATAAGGAGGTTAGCAAAAATTATAGCACCTTTTTTTAGTAAATTGTTTCCAGATGTTCCTAGAGATCATCCTGCTAATGGCCAGATGATTATGAATTTTTCTGCCAATATGTTGGGGCTTGATAATGCAGCAACGCCTTTTGGACTAAAAGCAATGCAAAGTCTCCAAGAATTAAATCCGAGTAAAGATACCGCCTCTAATCCACAGATAATGTTTATGGTGCTTCATAGTGCCGGCCCGGTTTTGATACCTATTTCAATCATGGCTCAAAGAGCTATTTATAAAGCAGCCGACCCGTCTGATATTTTCATCCCAGCTTTGATATCAGTTTATATGGCTACAATTACCGGTTTATTATTTGTGGGTATTAAACAGAAAATCAATTTTTTTGATAAGACACTTTTATCTTGGCTGCTAGGCATCACCGCATTTATTGGTTTTATTTTATGGTATTTTGCTCGTCTTCCAAAAGAAGAAATAGAAATTACTTCAAAGATTGTAAGCAATTTGGTTTTATTGATTTTTATTGTTGGATTTATAGGTGGAGCATTATACAAGAAAGTTGACGTATTTTCTGCATTTATAGAAGGGGCTAAATCTGGGTTTGAAACATCAGTTAGGGTTATTCCATATTTGGTTGGGATGTTAGTGGCAATAAGTGCTTTTAGAAATTCTGGGGCTTTAGACTATATTGTAAATTTTTTGAAATGGATTTTTAGCTTTACAGGATTAAATACAGATTTTACTGATGCTTTACCTACCGCCCTAATGCACCCATTGAGTGGCAGCGGTTCACGAGCAATGATGATAGATAGTATGAAGACTTTTGGTCCTGATTCGTTTGTAGGTAGGCTATCTTGTGTTTTTCAAGCTTGCTCTGATACCATTTTGTATATTTTAGCTTTATATTTTGGATCGGTAAGTATCAAACATACAAGATATACTTTAGTTGCAGGATTATTGGCTGATTTTGTGGGTGTAATTACTGCAATAGTAGTTTCTTATATTTTCTTTCATTAAACATTTAATATGCTATTTTCTATACGATTTTTTATTATTATTGTGTATTTCTAAAAGGATAAGTAAACTATTATATTTTTCTAAAATTAAGAATACTTAGTTTTGTAAAAATAAATATTACTTTGGTTTTAAGAATTACTTTATCTTTATTTATTATAAAATTACTCTTTAAAATATTTTATTATGAAAACTATTATACTTTTTCTTTCCATTATTCCAGTATTTGTTTCTTGCTCTAAATCTGGTCGAAGAGCCTTAGAATCTGGAGAATACTTCAATGCTGTTTTACAGTCTATTGAAAAACTAAAGCGAGATCCAGATAATTCTAAGGCCTTAGAAGTTTTGCCCAATGCATATAAGTATGCAAGTTTAGATTTATTGGAAGATATAGATAGAGCCAAAAATGCGAATCAACAATTTAAATTTGAAAGAGTCTTAGATGATTATCAAAAACTCAATGAAATGCATGATAAAATAGAAGCATGTGTTTCTTGTAGAAATATTGTGAAAGCAAGTTCTCATTTTTCTGAGTTTGATGAAGCAAGGGAAATTGCAGCTACCGAAAGATATAACTTTGGAAATGATTTACTTCAGAAAGGCACTATGAATTCCGCTAGATTGGCTTATGATAGTTTTGAAATATTATACAGATATGCTCCAGATTTTAAAGATGTTAAAATTAAAATAGAGGAGGCTTTATTTCAAGGTTCTTATCATGTAGTGGTGGAACCCCCATTGGTAAACTCTAAATTGTATCAATTTAGTAATGAATATTTTCAAGGTAGAATTGATGAGTTTTTACAAACCAATAGAAGATTGAATAAATTTATTAGATTTTACCAACCTATAGAAGCTAAAACTTTAAAATTAGTGCCAGATCATGTAGTGAAACTTGAATTTATTGATTTTGTCGTTGGAGAAACAATCGTAAATAACGAAAAAAAGACGGTTACAAGTAAGGACAGTGTAAAAACAGGAACTGCAAAAATAGAAGGTAAAAATGTAGATGTTTATTCAAAAGTGAATGCAATAATCACTAAAAGCCAAAAGACAGTAAGATCTAGAGGATTGCTATCGATGGAAATTTATGATTTTAAAACAAATAAAAGTTTAATTAAAGAACAGTTACCAGGGGAATTTTATTGGAATAATAGCTGGGCTTCATTTAATGGAGATGAAAGAGCACTTACCAAGGAAGAATTAAATTTAACAAGAAATAGAGAAGAATTACCTCCTCCTCCTCAACAAATGTTTATTGAATTTTGTAAACCAATTTATGACCAATTTACTTATAGAATAAAACGTTTTTACGAAAAATATTAAAGCAAATTTTTAATTATTCTTAATTTTATTTAGAATTATAAAAACAAAAAATGCGAGATTAATCTCGCATTTTTTTATAATCCTTGAAAATCAAAACTCTCTAAAAATGAGGTGTTAAATTTGCCAGATTTGAATCCCTCATCATCCATAAGTCTTAAATGAAAAGGTATTGTGGTTTTTATTCCTTCAATTATAAATTCTTGTAAAGCCCTTTTCATTCTAACTATAGTTTCTTCTCTACTTCTAGCAGTAACTATAAGTTTAGCAATCATTGAATCATAGTTAGGAGGAATAGTATATCCCGCATAAACATGGGAATCTACTCGTATTCCATGCCCACCTGGAATATTTATTTGTTTAATTAATCCTGGACATGGTCTAAAGTTTTGTCCTGGATCTTCCGCATTTATTCTACATTCCATAGAATACATTTTCGGAAAATAATTTGTTCCAGAAATTGATACTCCAGCAGCTACTTTTATTTGTTCTTTTATCAAATCAAAGTCAGTAACTTCTTCAGTTATAGGATGTTCTACTTGGATTCGTGTATTCATTTCCATGAAATAGAAATCTCCATGCTTATCAACTAAAAATTCAACGGTTCCGGCACCTTCATATTTTATTGCTGTGGCCCCTGCAATAGCTGCGGCACCCATTCTAGTTCTTAACTCATCAGTTACAATAGGAGAAGGCGTTTCTTCTACTAATTTTTGGTGTCTTCTTTGTATCGAACAATCTCTTTCGGATAAATGACAAACTTTTCCATATTGATCTCCAACTATTTGGATTTCAATATGTCTAGGTTCTTCAATATATTTTTCAAGATATAATCCATCATTTCCAAAAGCTGCTCCAGATTCCATTTTAGCGTCATCCCAATTTTTTTGAAATTCCTCAGGGTTCTTAATTATTCTCATTCCTCTTCCCCCTCCTCCAGCTGTAGCTTTAATGATAACAGGATAACCTATTCCTTCGGACAGTCGAATGCCCTCTTCAACAGAGCTTAATAAACCAGGAGACCCAGGAATACAAGGAACACCCGCCTTTTTCATAGTATCTTTTGCTGTAGCTTTATCGCCCATTAAATTTATTTGCTCCGCCGTTGCACCAATAAATTTAATTTTATAATCTTCACAAATTCTGGAAAATTCTGCATTTTCAGATAAGAATCCGTATCCTGGATGAATAGCATCAGCATTTGTAATTTCAGCTGCCGAAATAATTGAAGGGATATTTAAATAGGATAATTTACTTGATGGCGGTCCAATACAAACCGCTTCATCAGCAAATCTCACATGAAGGCTTTCTTTATCAGCAGTAGAATAAACCGCCACTGTTTTAATGCCCATTTCTTTGCAAGTCCTTATGATTCTTAAAGCAATTTCTCCTCTATTTGCAATTAGTATTTTTTTGAACATAACAATTTGTTTGTCGGTATTTGTCACAATTAAGATGGGTCAACAAGAAATAATGGTTGATCATATTCAACTGGGGTTGCATCTTCTACCAAAATTTTCACTATTTTTCCCGAAATTTCTGATTCTATTTCATTAAAAAGTTTCATTGCTTCAATAATACAAATTACTTTTCCAGAAGCAACTTCATCGCCAACTTCAATAAAATTTGGTTTATCAGGACCGGCAGACCTATAAAAGGTACCAATCATTGGAGACTTAATCTCAACTAATTTACTAGAATTTGAAATTACAGGGGCAACAATTGGTGCCTGACTTGGAATTTCTGCAGAAGATAAATTTTCATGTCTCGGCAAATGTACTTGAGTTTCAACTATCGGAGTATTTAGATATTGAATAGCATTAGAAACATTTCTTTTAATTTGAAGTTTAAGTTCTGATGTCTCAATGCTTACCTCGTTTAAATCTGATTTTGAAATAAAGTCAATAAGTTTTTGAATCTCTCTTGTATCCATATTTTGGCAAGTTTAATTAAGGTTGGATTGCAAATTTAATTAAATATCACAACCATTATTTATTATTTGAAAATTATTTTATTTTAACTCTCGAGTCATATTCATACGTACTCGTATTTACTTTTATTAACTCGTCATTATCAATAAACAATGGAACTTTTATAGTTGCACCAGTTTCCACAGTTGCGGGTTTTAGTGCATTTGTAGCAGTATCACCTTTTATTCCTGGTTCTGTATAAGTTATTTTTAGTTCAACATAAGCAGGCATTTCTACCGAAAGGGGGGTTTCTGTTTCCGCATGAATCAATAAGTCAACCATGGATCCTTCTTTCATTAGATTGGCAAGAGGAACCATTGTTTCCCCCAAACTAATTTGGTCGAAAGTATCATTATCCATAAAATTAAAACCCATTTCGTCCTGATATAGAAACTGGTAAGGTCTTTTTTCTATTCTGGCTGTAACAATTTTTTCTCCTGCAGTAAAAGTATTGTCTAATACCCGGCCAGTCTTTATGTTTTTGAGTTTTGTTCTAACAAATGCCCCTCCTTTTCCAGGTTTCACATGTTGGAAATCTACGATTGTGTAAAGATCATGATTCCAATCTAAACATAATCCGTTTCTAAAATCTGCTGTTGTTGCCATATTTTTTATTTTTCTAAATTTAAGCCTACATTAAAAAAAGGACTGGATTATTTAATTGCTACAAATCCAGTTTTTAACTTTTTAATATTTAAAATATTAATTTGTATTTTTAGTTTTGTGGCAAGATTGTAAGATAAAATCTCAATCTTTTTTATTAATATAAGAATTAGAATCTAAATATTTCGATTTTTGTGGGGCAAAGATATAACTAAATCTTTGTGGTTTATTAGTATCAAAAAAAAACTCATTTCACTTGTATTGAATTTATTGATTTTTAGGATATAGGAAAGAATTAAATTTAATATTTTTTCAAACTTTAACTTAATTCCTCTGAGAATATTAAAAACTTTAATCAAGCCAAATTTTGAAAGACACCTTTTATTCTATTTTGAAAACTAAAATATTTTCCCACTCATGAAAATATTTTAATAATTACTTTCATTTTAATAAGCCCATTTTATGTAAACCGCTCCCCATGTAAAACCTCCACCAAATGCAGCTAATATCAAATTGTCACCTTTATTTATTTGATTTTCATAATCGAATAAACACAAGGGAATTGTTGCAGCCGTAGTATTTCCGTATTTTTGAATATTTAACATCACTTTTTCGGACCCTATTCCCATTCTATTTGCAGTGGCATCAATAATTCTTTTATTTGCCTGATGCGGAACTAGCCATTTGATATCTTCCCCTTTTAAATTGTTTTTTTCCATAATATTTGCTGCGGCATCTGCCATATTAGTGACAGCAAATTTGAAAACAGAAGGTCCTTCTTGGTGTATGTAATGATATTTTTTATCAATGGTCTCGTGAGAAGCTGGGTTTTTACTTCCTCCACCCTTCATTATTAAATGATTTTCTCCTGTTCCGTCAGAGTGGAGCTTAAAATCTATTATTCCTTCATTTTCGGTAGTTGGTTCAAGTAAAACTGCACCAGCACCGTCTCCAAAAAGTACACAGGTAGTTCTATCCGTATAGTCAACTATGGAGGACATTTTGTCGGCTCCAATTATTATTACTTTTTTGAATCTGCCTGACTCAATAAATTGAGCGCCAGTAGATAAAGCATAAATAAACCCTGAACAAGCAGCTAAAATATCAAAACTACAGATAGATGGAATTCCAACTTGTGTACAAACCAAATTAGCGGTAGAAGGAAATAAGTAATCTGGAGTAACAGTTGCACATATTACCAAATCTATATCTTTAGGGTCAGTATTCGTCTTTTTCAGTAAGCCTCTTACTGCTTCTGCAGCCATAAAAGAAGTACCTAAGCCCTCTCCCTTTAATATTCTTCTTTCTTTTATTCCAGTTCTTGATGTAATCCATTCATCATTGGTATCTACCATTTTTTCTAATTCTTTATTAGATAAAACATAATCAGGCAAATAACCATTTACACCAGTAATCGCAGCTTTTAAATTCATAAGTTTTAGGTTTTTTTGGCAAAAAAAATTTTGACCCTTTCAATTTAGTTAAGAAACACTTCTTTTATTTTTTCTGTAACTTGTGATTCAATTTGATTTTTTGCTAAAAAAATCATATTTTTTATTGCCAAAGGCGAGGAGATTCCATGACCAACTATTACATTACCGTTTACGCCAATTATTGGGCTTCCACCAGCAATTTCATAATTCATTTTATTTATTAGAGGGTCATTTATATTTTTAGTAACAGCATATTCATAAAGTGACTCGCCCATTTTGAAGAGCACATTTCCAGTAAATCCATCTGTCACAATAACATCAGCTTTGCCATTAAACAAATCTCTACCTTCTACATTTCCAATAAAATTAATCTTTTTATTGTTTTTAAGCAATTGATATGCAGCTTGAGTTGAAACACTCCCTTTTTGCTCCTCTTCTCCAATATTGAGTAGGCCAACTCTAGGATTTACCATATTCAGAGCAAATTTTCCATATAAACTTCCAAGTTCAGCAAATTGCATAAGTACTTCAGGTTTACAATCTGCGTTTGCACCAATATCAAGCATTAAGCTAAAAGTACCGCCAATTAAGGGAAAGTAGCCCGCAATTGGGGGTCTTTGAAGATTTCCTACAGTTTTTAAAGTAAACAAAGACCCAACCATCATTGCACCGGTATTTCCAGCGCTACAAAATGCTTGCACCTGATTATCTTTTAATAACTTAAACCCAACCCCAATACTAGAATTGGGTTTTTGAGAAAATGCCCTTGTAGGATGTTCATGCATTTCAATCACATCATTAGCAAAAACCATTTCAATACTTCCCTTTGGATAATCTAAGCCGTGCAATGAGTCGAGCAAGGCTTCTTGTTTTCCGATTAATACAATTTGATAGTTTTCAGGTAAAATAGAGGCTGCTAAAACTGCTCCTTCTACTATAGCCTTGGGGGCATAATCTCCACCCATTGCATCTACTGCAATTTTCTTCATCGGTAAATTGAATTATTTAAAACGAAAAAATCGATATTACTTTCTATTGATAGTTTTCTACTACCAATTTTCCTCTATAATATAGATTACCTTCGCTTACATGTGCATGATGACGCAAGTGAATTTCACCTGTTGTAGCATCTACTGACAATTGTTTAGTAGATAATGCATCATGCGTTCTACGTTTGTCTCTTCTTGTTTTCGAAATCTTCCGTTTAGGATGTGCCATTTCAATAAAAATTAATAAATATACAATCTTAGTTTTTAAAATCTTTCAATTTTAGCAAATCGGCCCACCTTGGGTCAATGCTTTCATTTTCAACCTCAGTTTTTTTACTGCTGTCACTATAAACCATTATTCCTTCTTCGTTACCTCCAACTTCATTTCTAAATTTAGGATGTAGTTTCTTCATTGGAATTTGTAAAGAAATAAAGTCAAATATATGTTGTGATACATTTATTTTAGGAACACCATGAGGAATTACTTCCATTTCGTCACTTAATACTTCTGGCTTATCTCCAAACTTATAAATATATTTTTTCTCTAAATTAAAGTGTTCGGTAAATGATTCCAAACTACGGTCACATTGCATATGTATGCTTGCAACAATATTAAACTTTAACCTTAGTAATAAACTAGTCTTTTCTAAGCTAACATGAGCTTTAAAATTCCCATTTTCTATATAATCTTGTTCAAAAGCCTTAAAAAAGGAATCTGAACCTTCAAAATCATATTCATGTGTTTTATCTTCAAGACCATGAATAGCAATATCAAAATTCGAAATAATCTTATCCACTTTTTTACAGAAAGGGTGCAAATTTACAGCCTTTTTTTGATAACTAAAAGTTTTAGTAGAATAATTACTAAGTTTTAACGTAATTCTAAACAATTTTTTCTTTTTATTTATTTATTTCTATTTTCGTTTAATAAAACAAAGTAAATGATTGTATTTGATATAGGAAATACCGATACTGTAATAGGTTTTTATACTGAAGACTTATTAATTAAGGTACTAAGAATTAATTCTTTAAAGAATGAAAATTCGATTTTTTTTGAATATAGAATCTTGAATTTTATGTTTGAAAATAATCTTGATAAATCTTTATTTTCAAATGCAGTAATAAGTAGTGTTGTTCCCATTTTGACACCTTTTTTTAGTAATTTCTGTGAAATTTTTTTAAATATTTCTCCTATTATTGTTAATGGTTCAAAATCTGATTTACTTAAAATTGATATTGATGTGCCTGAAGAATTAGGCGCTGACTTGTTTGTAAATGCAGTGGCGGCAGTAAAATTGTATAGAAAAAATTGCATTATTGTTGACTTTGGCACAGCTCTTACTTTTACAACAGTAACTGAAAATGGAATTATTTTAGGGGTTACTATTGTGCCAGGCATAAAAACAGCAATTAATTCTTTATTTACAAAAACCTCCCTATTGCCTGAAGTTAAGTTAGAAAAACCCGCTAAAATCATTGGTAAAAATAGTATGCATGCCATTCAATCAGGTATAATATTTGGCTATGAAAGTTTGGTAAAGGGAGTAATTGAAAAAATTAAAGAAGAATTTGAAAATCCAATGATTGTAATTGCTACTGGTGGATTATCATCAGTTTTAGGTGATATTTCTACTGTATTTGATGTAATAGATAAAGAGCTGACTTTAAAGGGATTGTGCCTCTATGGTAAACATTATTTATAAAAATTCTTTAGATAAATATAGTCCTCAACGGGTTCAGTAACGAGATATTTAATGTTTTTTCCTTCTTCTATTTGTTTTCTAATATAAGTTGCCGATATATCTAATAATGGGGCATCAATAAATTGAACTTTTGGATGATTGTTGAACTTATGCTCAGGTGCATTAGTTCGCCCGTAAACATATAGATGATAAAATTCTAGAATTTGAGAAAAGTTTTTCCAATTTTCAAATTGTCCTAAATTATCTTCCCCCATAATTAATACAAATTCATGATCCGGGTGTTTTTCTGATAAAACTGTTAATGTATCTATCGTATAGCTAGGCTTAGGTAAATTAAACTCAATATCGCTTACTTTTAATTTATAATTTTCAGCTATAGCCCTTTCTACCATTGTTAGTCTGTCAAACTCATGTAAAAGAGAATTGTTTTTTTTAAAGGGATTTTGCGGAGTCACTACAAACCAGACTTGATTGAGGTCAGTATTTTGTGCCATGGTATTGGCAATTATGAGGTGACCTACATGAATTGGATTAAAGGAACCAAAAAATAAGCCTATCTTCATTATACATTAAGGGGTTTGTTTTTTATTTCTAATTCATTAGAAATAAACGAAGTATACAAGTTTTGAGCTTTTATGAAAGATTTTTCTAAATCATCATTAAGTAATACCACATCAAATTGATCTTGAAAAGCCATTTCGAATTGTACTTTATATAGTCTTTGAGAAAGACTTTCTTCGGTTTCAGTTCCTCTATTTACCAATCTTTTTTCAAGCTCTTCCATAGAGGGTACTTTAACAAACACGGCTAATGAGTTATCACCAAAATATTCCTTTAACCTAAGGCCTCCTTTTACGTCAACATCGAAAATTACATTTTTCCCTTCAGACCAAAGGCGTTCAATTTCAGATTTTAATGTGCCATAATAGCCCCCTTGATAAACTTCTTCCCATTCCACGAAAGCTTTTTGGAAAATTTTCTCTTTAAATTCCTCTATTGACAGAAAATAATAATCTTTTCCTTGTACTTCGTTTCTGCCTCGTTTGTCTCTGGTGCATGCAGATATGGAAAAACCTAAGTCTGAGTTAACTTTTAATAGATGTTTTACTAAAGTAGTTTTACCAGAGCCCGAAGGTGCACAGAAAATTATAGCTTTGCCATTTTTCATTGTTAATAAATAAAAAACCACTGGAATTTGTCCAGTGGTTGAGTTTTATAAATGCGTTTTTATGATAAAATAATATGTTGGATAATTTTTATTTCTACTATGGTAGATACCAAAATTAAAAGAGCAATTCCAACTTTTAATTTTAACATATTTATTGTTGCCTGTGGGCAGCAAATTTTCTCAATTTTTGTTTTTAGTGACTCTTTAATTGTTTTTTCTAATTCGTAACCTTCGATACAAGGCTTACAAACTTCCAAATTGGACTTAAAATGTTCTATTTCTTCGGATGTAGCTGAACCATCTAAAACTGCTTGTATCATTTCCATACATTTAGCATGATTCTCGCATTGCTCTTTCATCCCTATCTTATCTGAACATTCAGCCATTGTTAAAATAATATTTAAAAATTCGAAATTGTTACCTTAATTCTTTGTATCCCATGGACTTTGCATAAGAACGCAATTTCTCCTTTAATAAGTTCCTTGCTCTATGTAATCTTGATCTAACTGTTCCAATTGGGATATCAAGAATCTTTGCCATTTCTTCATAAGTAAATCCTTCTATGTCACATAGTATTATTACAGTTCTGAAATCAACAGGCAAACTATTTAATGCCATAGCAACTTCATCTCCTATCATATCTTGGACAGCTTCTATTCTTAAATCAGAAGTACTTTCGTATTCAGCATCTTCAGTAGAATTATAAACCGTTTCAACTTCTTGATAATCAACTTTTGAAGGTTCTTTGCTTTTTTTACGATAATCGTTGATGAAGCTATTTTTTAAGATTCTAAATAACCAAGCTTTTGCATTAGTGCCTTCTTGAAAAGAATTAATAAACCTATATGCTTTCATATAAGTATCTTGCAAAAGATCGTTAGCGTCGTCCTCGTCGTTTGTTAGACGATAGGCAAAGTTGTACATGGCGTCTATGTGAGGCATAAACTCTTTATCAAAAACCCTATACTGCTCTTCTTGTGAATACTTAGGTTTAGTATTTATCAGTTCCTCTTCTTCAAATTCCTCCATGCCATTAACCATTTATGCAAAAATATCGGTTTTTTTTCAATTTGTCACAAGTAATAGAATAAATGGATAAAAAAAACTAGTTTATTTATCAATGGATTTAATTGATGATATACGTATAAATTTCAATTATGGTAATTTTTGATTATTTTTGATACTTTATTTTAAATACTATACCTATGAGGAAGGAGTTAATTGGAGAATTTCCTAAATTTTTTGATAGATATATAAATTTAGTTGAAGACCTAACATTGTTTGAATTGTTTGAGAAATATTCTCCTGATTTGGTTTTTAATGATTTAAAGAAGTATAATCAGATTGGAGATGAAATTTATGCTCCAGGAAAATGGACATTAAAGGACATTTTGCAGCATTGTATCGACACAGAAAGAATAATGGCATATCGAGCATTATGTTTTGCAAGAAATGACGATACTATTTTGCCCGGTTTTGATGAAAATCAATATGCAAAAAATACTTTAACAACGAATGCAACTATTGAAGATTTAATAACAGAGTTTTCATTAGTTAGAAAATCAAATGTTTGGTTATTTAAAAGTTTTGACAAAACTATGTTGCTCAGAAAAGGAACTGCAAATTTAACTAGGATTTCGCCTCTAGCACTAGGATTTGTTATTATAGGACACGCATTACATCATGAGAAGATTATAAAAGAAAGATACTATAATTTATAATTTTTGTTGTGTAGTTTGATTATGTCTACACCGAAGGATTATTTCCATTCGAATTTTATTAAGATTTAATAAATCTCTAAATCGGTTTTGAAAAATTGGTTTTTTTGTCTTTTATTTTTTGAATTTCTAAGGTTGTAAAAATGAATGTTTATTTGCAAATTTCGAACTAAAAATTCTTTTAAAGTATCTAAATTAAATTTTTTATAGTATTTTATCTATTTTTCTCAATAGAAATTATTGTAAACAATCTTTTTATTTTATTAAAGTTTGAAATATTGCTAGTTTTTCTTTAGTACTATATGGTTAGATACATTAAATTATTATTTTTCTTTTTTTTGCAAATTGATGTGTTTGGTCAAGTAATTTCAAGAGGGCCTTACCTTCAAATAGGTACATCAAGTGGTATCACTTTAGTTTGGAACACAAATATAGAAGCAGATACAAAGGTTTGGTTAGGAGAGAATTATAAAGACCAGAAAGTAGTTTTTGAGTCAGTTGAAAAAACTATTGACCATATTGTAGTTTTAAAAGATTTAAAGCCCAAAACAAAATACTATTATTCAATTGGAAGTTCCGACAGTAAACCATTAAATGATTCCACATTTTATTTTCTTACTTCTCCACCTGAAGGCAGCAAGAATAAGTTTAGATTTATTGCTTTAGGCGACTGTGGAACTGGAACATCTAACCAAAAAATAGTTTTAGATAGAGTTCAAAAATATTTTAATAATGAGCCTATAAATGGTTGGCTGCTTTTAGGAGATAATGCCTATAATTACGGTTTTTTAGATGAATATCAAAAGTATTTTTTCGATGTTTACTCCAATAATATTCTGAAAAATACAGTTTTATGGCCTGCTCCTGGCAATCATGATTATGGGGGTAGGCCAGTTTGGCCTAATGATTGGGGTAAACAACCTAAATATTTTGATTTTTTTGTTTTACCAACAAAAGGCGAAGCTGGTGGGTTATCTTCCGGGTCAGAGGCTTATTATTCTTATAATTATGCCAATGTGCATTTTGTTTCCTTAGACTCATACGGGGCAGAGGAAGGCTTAATAATGGCTGACAGTTTGAGCAAACAAGTAAATTGGTTGAAAAAAGATTTATCTTCAAATAAATTACCTTGGACCGTGGTTTATTTTCATCACCCTCCTTTTTCAAAAGGTTCTCATGATTCGGATAAAGAATTAGATTTAGTTGCTATTAGAGAAAACTTAGTAAAAGTTTTAGAGAAATATAAAGTAGACCTTGTTTTGAGTGGACATAGTCATAATTATGAGCGATCTTATTTTATG
>JANNWE010000781.1:0-1907 GCA_031414675.1 Cytophagaceae bacterium | reverse complement strand
ATCAAGTCTGGTCTACCTTTTTCTTTCAAAAACAACTGTAATCCATCATAAGCAGCATTGGTTCCTCCTAAATCACCAATGTTTTCACCCAAAGTAAATTTTCCATCAACTTTAATGCCAGGCAAGGGCTCCAAAGCACTGTATTGATCTGCTAATGCTCCTGTCAAAGCCGTAAATTGTTTTAAATCTTCAGCAGTCCACCAGTCTACAAGATTTCCTTCGGCATTGTATCGTGATCCTGAATCGTCAAAACCATGAGAAATTTCATGACCAATAACTGCTCCAATACCACCATAATTTACCGCTTCATCGGCTTGATAATTGTAAAAAGGCGGCTGTAAAATAGCGGCTGGAAATACAATCTCATTATTGGATGCGTTATAATATGCATTTACGGTTTGTGGTGACATTCCCCATTTGTCTTTGTCCACAGGCTTATAAAGTTCGGCTATATTTTCGGCACTTCTCCATCGAGAAATCGCCATACTGTTTTCAAAAAATGTTCCTCCTTCTTCAGGACTTTTAATAGTCAAAGCAGAATAATCTTTCCATTTGTCTGGGTAACCAATTTTGATTCTCGACTTTTTCAACTTAGCAATTGCACTCACTCTAGTTTCTGCAGACATCCAAGGCAAATTATTGATTCTGTTTTCAAATGCAATAATTACGTTTTTAATCATTTTTTCCGCTTTCACTTTGGCTTCGGCAGGAAATTTTTTCTCTACATACAATTTGCCAAGTGCCTCGCCAACAGAGCCATTAATCACTTGTAAAGCTCTTTCGTTTCTTGGTCTTTGTATGATGGCTCCTGTTAATGTTTTGCCGTAAAACTCAAAATTAGCATTCTCTAAATCTATTGATAAAATATTCGAAGAGCGATTTAGTAAAGTCCAACGCATATATGCTTTCCAATCCTCTATTTTGTTTTCTTTGAAAATAGTTTCTAAAGCAGTCATGTATTTGGGTTGGCTAACAATCAATGAATCAGCATTTTTAAACCCAATACCTGTCAAATAAACATTCCAGTCTATCGAAGGTGTTAGTTTTTGCAAATCAACCACTCTCATTGGGTTGTATGATTTTCTGCGGTCTCTCCGTTCTACTCTGTCAAATCTAGGTTTAGACATTGCTGTTTCTAAAGCTAAAATTTTCTCTGCATTAGCTTTTGCAACTTCTGGTTTTTCACCTATAAAACTTAACATTCTCGCTACGTGTAACACATATTTATCCCGTTTTTCTTTGGAATCTTTTTCATCAGAAACATAATAATCACGATCAGGCAAACCTACACTGCCTAGCCCTACGTTGATGACATTTCGATTGCTATTTTTGGCATCGGTTCCTGAACCTACCCCAAAAAAGCCTAGACCCCCTATTGGATCCATTTCAATCAATAAATCTTGAACATTTTTGATGTTTTTTATGGCATTAATTTTCGCTAGATAAGGTTTTAATGGAGCCAAGCCTTTTTTGTTTCGAGAAACAGTATCCATTATGGTTTTGTATAAATTAATGGCTTTTCCTTGATCCGTATTAGATTTATATAAAGGGTTTTTTGATGCTTCTGCCAATATAGCCAGGGCATCCGTATCTGTTTTTTGACGTAATTCATTAAAACTTCCCCAACTAGTTTTGTCTGCAGGAATTTCTGTTTTATCTAACCAAGTCCCATTTACATATCTGAAAAAATCGTCTTTTGGCTTTACAGACTTATCCATAAAGTTAACATTAATACCAGGTTCTTTAGGGCTTGTAATATTTTGCCCTTGAGCAAGGCTAAATACAAAAACTACAGGAATCACAAGACATAATTTGTAATAGCATTCTTTTCTCATTTCTTATCTTAATTTTGTTAATCTTACAAACTTATCAATAATTTTTTAAAAAATACTAATCCAGAAACAGAT
>JANNWE010000780.1:0-10596 GCA_031414675.1 Cytophagaceae bacterium | reverse complement strand
TTTCAGTACTATAATCACAGCTTCTATATCCAATTTCAGTAAATAATATAGGTTTTTTATATTTGTTAGCTAAATCTACGATATCATCTAAATGAGTTTTCCATCCTTTAATAAGGTTTTTTTCATCTGGATCTTTCAATTTGGATAATGGAAAATAACCGTCTATTCCTATATAATCCATTTGATTCCAAAATGGAACATCCTCAAAAGCATCCCAATTTTCGGCATAAGTAAGTTTTCCTTTGTATATTTTTCGAATATCAGTTATTAATTCATTCCAAAATTCAGGTCTTTGTTTTACATGATTTTGCATTTCAGTGGCAATACAAAACATTTCTGCATGCTCGTCTTCTGCTATTTTTGCGAATGCTAAAAGATATCGGCTAAAACTTTTCTCAAAAACAAGCCATTCCTGTTCTGTATTAAAATTTAAATGTCCAGTAAACTCATTCCAACCCAACCAAATATGTGGCTTAACCATTACTTTTATGCCATTTTTATGGGCCATTTTTATACACTCTTTAGTGCCGCTTGGAGTTTCTCCCCACCATTTTTTTTCATTTTTTTTTAAATCTTCTTTTTCTTCAAACCTTAATTCCGAACTGTTTTTAGGAACAAAAGAATAAGGCATGAGTGATATCCAATTTGAATTCATATTAACAATAGCATTCATCACATCAATCCCAATTTCTCGGGGTGGAGCAACAAATGACAATCCTTTCATTTTTTCACCGCTGTAGATATAAGCTTCTTTTGTTCTAGGAAAAAAATAAATTCCGAAAAACAAAAACAATGTAAAGAAGGAAGTGAGTAATTTCGTGTTCATATATTTTAAAAAATGGAAGAATCACTCGAACAATCTCATAAATTTAATATCTGGAAAAGCCAAATCCAAAGTAATGGATTAAAAATAAATAATATAGAGGAAGTTTACACCAGAAGACGATATAATGGGGAAGTACTTTTTTCCTTGCTAATGCTAGATGCTGAGACTCCAGAAGGTGATAAAATTCCACCAATTTGTTTTTTAAAAGGAGAAGTGGTTTGTGTTGCTATTGTTTTAATAGACAAAGAAACTAAGGAAAAATTCTTATTATTGGTAAAACAGAGAAGAATAGCGGAAGGGGATTATACTTTTGAACACCCCGCAGGAATGGTTGACAATACTAAAAGTCCAATAGAAATTGCAGTTCAAGAAGTTAAAGAGGAAACTGGAATTACAGTATTTCCATCTGATTTAGTAGATCTTTCTCCACAAAAAAGATTATTTCCAAGCACAGGGACAAGCGATGAATGTATGTATTTATATTATTGTGAGTTATTTCTTGGAAGAAATGAAATAAATGCCTTTGAAGGATTGGAAATGGGCACAATTTATGAACATGAACGAATAACAACCCATGTATTTGGATTTGCTGAAGGCCATCATCTAATTAATAATACGAACGGGCTGCTTTTAAATTTTTTGTACTTGAATAGTGTAGAAGATTACCAAACAATGGCCCAAATTAAAAATTACCAGTAAGTGTTAATGCTAAATTTTATTAAATGAAATTTTAAAACAATGGAACTACCAGAAATAAGTAATACCGAAATTGCCACTTTTTTTAATAAGGAATTGATAGTAGAGGATTTAATAAATCAAATTAAAAAAGACTTGGGTATGTATGGTATAGATTTTTTATTACCTCAAAACGCAATAATTTCCTACTCGGAATTACTGAAAAGTTTGGTGCATAATATCGAACCGTTGTTTAAAGAAGATAAGAATAGGCTTTTTTCAATTTTGTATAGAGTTGATATATCAGAAAAAGACCTTGAATCTGCCGGAAAAGAATTACCAGATTACAATCAGATAGAAATTGTGGCTCATCAAATTATAAAAAGAGAACTCAAAAAAGTTTTAATTAGGAAATATTATAAGCAAACCTAGTTTAATTAAATATTCTTATGTACTTATGCAATACTCATCATTAAAATCTTTTCTATATCATTTGGATAAATATCCTTCTGCTCTCCTAAAGCAACTTTTCTATCGGAAAATCGTTTTTTGATTTCAAGAATAGTCTTATCTCCAATACCATAGGCTGATGCTTTTGTAGGAATGCCTAAAGATTCATAAAATGTAATGGTATTTTTAATAGCTTTTTCAACTAATTCTTCCTCAGATCCAGTTTCATTGTAAACTCTTTTTGCAAATTGAATCATTTTGCCCTTTTTATCTTCTAGTTTATATCGCATCAAATGAGGCAATACAACAGCTAAAGATCTAGCATGATCTATTCCATGTAATGCTGTTAGTTCATGACCAATATAGTGTGTTGCCCAATCAGTTGGAACTCCAACAGATAACATTCCATTTAACGCAGTGGTTGCAGCCCACATAAAATTAGACATTGTTTCATAATTAGTACTATCAGCCATTACTTTTGGACTGAGTTCAATTAATGTCCTTAGAATTCCCTCTGCAAACTCATCTTGTATTTTAGCGTTAACTGGAAAGGTCAAATATTGTTCCATTACATGCGTAAATGCATCTGCTAAACCATTGGCAATTTGTTCTTTTGGCAAAGAGAAAGTAGTTTCTGGGTCTAAAATAGAAAATTTAGGAAATAGAAGTGGGCTCCCCATTCCATATTTTTCTTGAGTTTCAGATTTAGAAATTACAGCACCACTATTCATTTCAGAACCAGTGGCTGGCAGAGTCAAAATAGCTCCAAATGGAACTGCCAATTTATAACGAGATTTGCCTAAAACTATGTTTTCCCATTCATTTCCATCTAAAAATGGAATTGCAGCAGATATAAATTTAGTTCCGTCTAACACAGAACCACCACCTACTGCTAATAAAAAATCAACTTTTTTTGCTCTTCCTAATTCAACAGCTTTCATCAAAGTTTCAAATGTAGGATTTACTTCAATTCCTCCAAATTCAATTATTTCGTGGCCTAAAAGTGCATTTTTTACCTGATCATATACCGTATTTTTAAATATACTTCCCCCACCATAGGTAATCATAATTTTTGCATTTTCAGGAATGTTTTTAGATACTAGTCTAATCGTATCTTTTCCAAAGATTATTTTTACTGGATTATAATAACTGAAATTAGAAATCATTTGCTTAAATTTTTATCATTTAGTTTTACAACACAATTATTATTTAAAAAATTTTTAATTTTATTAAAATATTTAATTTATGAGCTATTGTACTTACTGTAAAACTCTTCCAAATGATAATCATCATCGAATTTATCATGATTTTCATTATGGGTTTGCTATTGATGATGATAATGAGTTATTTGGAAGGCTTATTTTAGAAATTAATCAAGCGGGTTTGTCGTGGGACTTAATTTTGAAAAAGCAAGATAATTTCAGAATTGCATTTGATAATTTTGATATAGAAAAAATTGCGGCATATTCTAACATAAAAGTGGAAGAATTGGTGTTAGATACAGGTATAATTAGAAATAGACTTAAAATTAATGCTGTAATCCATAATGCCAAAGTAATAACAGAATTGCAAAAAGAGTTTAAAAGTTTTAAAAATTGGATTGAGTTTCACCATCCAAAAATTAAAGAAGAATGGGTTAAGCTATTTAAAAAAACATTTAAATTTACTGGCGGCGAGATCGTTAACGAATTTTTGATGAGCACTGGTTACCTAAACGGTGCTCATGACGATAATTGTGATATTTTAAACAAAATAAAAAATGTCAAAAGTTGAAGTAAAAACCATAGAAAATGAATTGTCAGTTGATATTTTTTTAAATAGCATTGAGGATGAAACTAAAAGGAAAGATAGTTTCGAATTAATTAAAATGATGAAAAATATTACGCTAATGGAACCTAAAATGTGGGGAAATGCTATAGTTGGTTTTGGTTCATATAATTACAAATATGAAAGTGGGACAAGTGGAAAATCATTAAGAATTGGTTTTTCTCCCAGAAAAGATAGCTTGGCTCTATATATTGGTGCAATGGCAGAAGCAAATCAAGCTATTATACAAGACTTAGGCAAATTTAAAAACGGAAAATCTTGTCTTTATATAAAAAAGCTTATAGACATTGACAGTTCCATTTTGAAAATATTAATAAAAAGAGGTTTTGAAAGAAAACAATTTGGAGAGGTTTAAAGAGATAAAATGTATTTTTATTGTTTTAATCTTTAAATTAAAAAAGGAAACATTTCTGTCTCCTTTTTTAAAAGTAATTTGAACCAAACTCCAAATAAATATTTTCAAGAATAAATAAATTAAATCAATTTCCAACCTTGACGATATTCTCTAGCTACAAACTGGTTAGCGTCATCATAATTCGTAATTTTCATATTTGGTCCATCCCAAAGTAATTTTTTACGACCATCAAAATCTAATCCAGTTCCAGTAGTTTTTTTCTTTCCTAATGTATAGCTTCTAATAGCTAAATTACCCATTAAAACAGTTTCGGTTAAAGGACCAGAGTAATCAAAAGATGAGGTTAATGCTTTATGCTTATCTCCTCCAAAGCCATCTTTTATCGCATCACACCAAGAAACATGGTGACCATATTCTGATAATTTTTCATTAGGGTTAGTTGTTTTGAAATCTTTAGACATTTCTAAAACATCCCCATTCTTTTTATAAAGCTTTGGCACGAGTCCATAAGTTCCACAAGTCATTATTCCCTTAGAGCCAATAATCATAACTCCGTTTGCACTTCCATTTTCTCCAATTGAATCCCCAGCAGGTATTAAATCTGGATGAAATGGTCGAATTCCACCATCCGTCCAAATCATTTTTATGTCCTTTTTGTTTTTCTTTGTTGCAGGAAACTTTAATTGTACATGGGATGATGGTGGGCAACCATCAGGAATATATTCTGGTGTCCAATCTTTTAAAAATACTTGACCAACGCTACATTCTACCTCAGTTGGATAACCAAGTTCCAAAACTCTAAATGGTGGATCAATAAGGTGACAACCCATATCACCTAATGCTCCGGTTCCAAAATTCCACCAACCCCTCCATTTAAATGGATGATAAAGTGGATGATAATCTACATATTGTGCTGGACCTATAAAAATATCCCAATTTGCTTTGCTCATCGTGTCTGGTAATGCTGGAGCTGAAGTGGGCGAAGGAATTCCTTGAGGCCAAACTGGACGATTCGTCCAAACATAAACAGTATCTACCGTACCTAATAGACCTTTTTTTTGCCATTCAATCATTTGCTGCTGTCCAGGATTTGACGCTCCTTGATTTCCCATTTGAGAAACCATCTTATAATTTCTAGCAGCTTCAGTAAGCATCCTAGTTTCATAAATATTGTGAGTTAAAGGCTTTTGGACATATACATGCTTTCCCATTTGCATTGCTGTCATTGCAGCTACACCATGAACATGATCTGGAGTTGAAATAGTAACCGCATCAATTTCTCCTTTCATTTGCTCAAACATTTGCCTAAAATCAGTGTATAATTTAGCTTTAGGCCATTTTTCTATCGCTCTTTTGCATTGCCCTGGATCTACATCACATAAAGCAACAACATTTTCAGCACCATTGTTATATGCATTATTAATATCTGACCAACCTTTACCACCTGCACCTATAGCAGCTAAATTTAGTTTATCGCTTGGGGCAATAAACCCTTTTCCTAAAACATGCCTAGGCACTATAAAAAATGAGCCCGCGGCCATCATTCCCGACTTAATAAAATCTCTTCTGCCAGAATTTAATTTTTCTTTTTTCATAAATTTAAATATGATTGAATAGTTTGTACAATATTACTATTAAAACATGAATACATTATTAGTTCTTAAAATATTTTTTTAATATTTTGGAGCTTTTTGATTCTTTACAATGTATAATAAACCATATAAACCAAAAATTAACCAAATATAAATCTATTATAAAAAATTCATTAGAATTTAATAGTTTTACAAATTGAAATGAAGAAAATGGCAAAGAAAAAAAAAGAAAAACAAGAATTACCTAAAGTCCATAAAGATTTGGGTGGCTTTGATGTTACTGTAAATTCATTCGGGGAAATTCAAATGTCGTATGATATTGGAAAAATTAATGCGTTTTTAAATAATCAAGTAGAAGATAAAAAACTAAAACATTTGAAAGAAGATGAAAAGTCATGAAATAGATTACAAAATTTTAGGAGAAGACATCCAAGTAGTAGAAATTGAATTGGATCCAATGGAAACTGTTATTGCAGAAGCTGGGTCAATGTTATTCATGGAAGACGGCATAGTTTTCGAGACAAAGATGGGTGATGGCTCTCAAGCCAACCAAAGCATTTTAGGGAAAATGTTCCAAGCTGGATCAAGGATTTTAATGGGCGAATCGCTTTTTATGACTCATTTTACAAATAGAGGCAGTATGAAAAGAAAGGTAGCATTTGCTGCACCATATCCTGGAACTATTAAAGCTGTTGACCTTGCATTAATTAATCAGAATACACTGATTGTTCAAAAAGATGCATTTTTATGTGCGGCTATGGGAACGAGTATTTCCATTCATTTTAATAAAAAGTTTGGTGCCGGGCTATTTGGAGGAGAAGGATTTATTTTGGAAAAGATTCAAGGTGATGGCTTAGTTTTCATGCATTCTGGAGGTGTGGTAATTGAGAAAACATTAAATAATGAGACTCTAAGGTTAGATACAGGTTGTTTAGTAGCTTATGAGCCTCAGCTCAACTTTGATATTCAGAGTGCTGGTGGTTTAAAATCAATGATTTTTGGTGGTGAAGGCATGTTTTTATCTACTTTAAGTGGAACAGGTAAAGTTTGGATTCAATCCCTTCCTATTTCTAAATTGATACAAAGGTTATCTCCATATGGTGGCAATTCTAGCAAAGAAAGTGGTTCTGTGATAGGTGGTCTTGGTAGAATGTTTGAAAGTTGAAATAAAAGACTCTTTTTTTTCAATATTACAATTTATTTTTTAAGATTTTCATTTTTTTAAAAGACTAAATTTTGGTCTTTTTTTATTTTAATAGTCAAAACAATATTACTAAAAATAAACCCCTTTTAGTTATGCAATTAAAAATTACAAATTTAAATAAGACCTATGCAAACGGTGTGCAAGCACTCAAAGATGTTAACATTACGATAAATCAGGGGATGTTTGGTCTTCTTGGTCCTAATGGAGCTGGAAAATCTTCATTAATGCGTACTATTGCAACTTTGCAAGAACCTGATTCTGGTGAAATATATTTAGGGGATATCAATGTACTTACTCAAAAAGATGAGATTAGAAAGACCTTGGGTTATCTACCTCAAGAATTTGGAGTTTATCCCAAAGTTAGTGCCATAAACTTATTAAATCATATTGCTATTTTAAAAGGAATTACTAGTTCTTCTGAAAGAAAAAATGTGGTTGAAGCCTTGCTCCAAAAAACAAATCTTTGGGAGGCAAGGAAAAAAAATTTAGGAGGTTATTCAGGTGGAATGAAGCAAAGATTTGGAATAGCGCAAGCACTTTTGGCTAATCCCAAATTAATTATTGTCGATGAGCCTACAGCAGGGTTGGATCCTGCAGAAAGAAATCGATTTTTAAATTTACTTTCTGAACTTGGCGAAAATACAGTAGTTATTTTATCCACTCATATAGTAGATGACGTAAAAGAACTCTGCTCAGATATGGCAGTTTTTAATAAAGGAGAAGTTTTATTTAAGGGAAATCCAGATGATGCTTTATCCGATCTAAAAGGTAAAGTATGGTCAAAAAGGATAAAAAAAGAAGAATTAAGTGAATATAAAATAAACTTTAAAGTAATTTCAGAAAAACTCATTGGAGGAAATCCAGTTATAAATGTTTTATCAGATCATAATCCTGATGGCCTATTTGAGCCAATAGAGGCTGATTTAGAGGATGTTTATTTCTCAAAAATATTTTTACAATCTTGATATTCAAACCCCAAAATTTTCAAAGATATGATTAAAGAAATTATTAGGTTTGAGTTTTTTTATCGTAAAAACCGACCTGCAACCTATATTTATTTTGGAATTTTGTTTTTACTCTGTTTTGCTGCGGTTACATCAAAATTTGTCACTATCGGAGGTATAGCCGGTGGTCAAATTAAAGAAAACTCACCCTACAACTTGGCTTTCATGACCATAATCATGACGTTTTTCTTTACATTTATTGCCTCCGCTATAATGGGAGTGGCTGTATTGAGAGATTTTGAGCATAAAACTGAATCATTTATGTTCTCCACAACAATGTCAAAATTTGATTATTTGTTTGGAAGATTTTTTGGCTCTTTTTTTATAATGATACTCATATATTGTGCTATTTGGCTGGCATTTATGGCAGGCTATTCATTTGGTAAATTTTTGCCTTGGGATCCATCTTGGAAAGAAAAAGAAATGTTGGTATTTAATGCTTGGTCCTATTTACAGCCTTTTATGGTTTGGGGAATAAGCAATTTATTTATTCAAGGCGCTATATTTTTTGCTGCAGGAGCTTTAAGCCGTTCCACAATTGTTATTTATACACAAGGTATAATTTTATTTGTTTTGTATCAAGTATCAGATACACTTTTAAGCGATATTGATAATAAAACTTTATCTGCAATGTTGGATCCTTTTGGCGTAAGAGCATTTAGTATTTTTACTGAATATTGGACGCCAGCTCAAAAAAATTCACAAATTGTGCCTTTAGGAGGTGTTTTATTATGGAATAGAATGGTATGGTGCGGAATAGCTCTTTTAATATTAGTTGCAACTTATTTTTCATTTAGTTTTAATGTTGTTAGAAATGGAATTTTCAAGAAAAGAAATAAAAAAACTTTATTAGAAGTAGTTATTAAACCGGAATTGGTAATTATTCCAAAGGTTGGTCAATATGCAGGTTTTACAACGAATATGTCTCAACTGTGGACACAAGCAATTTTTTATTTTAAAATGGTAACTAAAGAAGTTCCATTTCTGGCAATTGCCTTCGTAGGTGTAGTTCAAATTATTGTTGACTCCTTTTATTTCAATAAAATGTATGGCACAAGTTCCTATCCGATTACAGCTAATGTCATAGCTATGCTAGACGGTTTTGATCTGTTTTTTTTGATCATAATTGTTTTTTATAGTGGAGAATTGGTTTGGAAAGAGCGGATTTCAAATATCCATTTGATAATTGACGCCACACCAGTAAAAGATTGGGTGAATCTTACTGCCAAATTTATAGGAATGATGATGATCAATATTGCTATAATGTTTTTACTGATTTTAATGGGCATTGCTGTTCAAGCAGCCCATGGCTATTACAATTTTGAGGTGGGTCTTTATTTTCAATCTATATTTAGTAGTACGCTATCCTTTGTTTTGTTGTACACGCTTTTATCTTTTTTTGTACAAGTAATGGCCAATAATAAATTCATAGGTTTTGCTATGATGTTTGTGTTCTTTTTATTGACTTTCTTTTTAGGTGCTGCGGGTATTCAGCATCCCCTATTTATGTTTGGTAGTGGAAGACTTGGAGGATATTCTGATATGAATAAATTTGGACATTTTATTACTTCGTTCTCTTGGATGAAGCTTTATTGGATGTCTATGGTAGTTGTATTCTTCATTTTATCCGTAGTGTTATCTGTTAGGGGATCAGAATCTCTTATGAAAACACGTTTGAAAGTTGGAAAACTGAGACTTAGTAAGTCCATTATTACTTTGGGTATTTTTGCATTGTTATCAACCATTTTAACTGGGTGCTATGTTTTTTATAATACCAATAAAATAAATGATTATTCCACCATTGAAGAAGGTGAAAAGAAAAGAGTAAACTACGAAAATGCTTTGAAGAAATTTGAAAACATTCCTCAGCCCAAAATTATTGACGTTAATCTGAAAGTTGATATTTATCCATCAAGTCGTGATTTTACTGCGGAAGGTTATTTTTGGTTAAAAAACAAAACAGAAAAGTCAATTTCAGAAATTCATATTCAAAATGATGAACAACACAATATGAAAATTGATTATTTGAATTTTGAAGGCGGGGCAAAAGAGAATAAAAAATTTGAAAAATATGGTTATATTATCCATATTTTAAACAAACCCTTAGCTCCTTCTGATTCAATAAAAATGTCTTTTAAAACTATTTTTGAGACAAAGGGCTTTGTGGCGAGTGGTTCAAATACCAATGTAGTCTATAATGGAACATTTTTTAATAATTTATATTTTCCGACCATTGGATATAATAATGGATATGAAATTGGTGATGATGATACTCGAAGAAAGTATAAATTAAAAGAGAAAGAGCGAATGATGGAACAAAACGATCCCATTGGCTTAAGTCAAAGTTTGTTTGGAGACGATGCAGATTATATTCGTTTTGAAATGGTTATTGGGACAGAGAAAGACCAAACAGCCATAGCTCCTGGTTATTTGCAAAAAGCCTGGGAAACTAATGGGCGTAAGTATTTTCATTATAAAATGGATGTTCCTATGTGCAATTTTTATGCTATAGTTTCTGCAAAATATGAAGTAAAAAAGGATAAATGGATAGATAGTAATGGAAAACCTATTAGTTTAGAAATATATTATAATAAAGGGCATGAGTACAATTTAGATAAAATGATGACTTCAATGAAAGCTTCTTTCGCATATTTTTCTAAAAA
>JANNWE010000779.1:0-4017 GCA_031414675.1 Cytophagaceae bacterium | reverse complement strand
AACCAGTGCCATCACCAGTAGGTTTAGTGGTAAAAAAAGGCATAAAAACTTTATCTTTATTTTTTTTACCTATCCCTCCACCATTATCGTGAATTTGTACTTCCACTATACCATCTTTACTATTTAAAGATTTTTCTTTCCAAATCGTTTTAATAGTTACTTTAGGATTATAAGGCTCACCACGCTCAGCTTTAATTTTTCGCATGTTGTTTGTAGCATAAAAAGCATTATTTACAATGTTAAGGATAACCCGGCCTAAATCGCCATCTATTGCTTTGACAAGTGGAAGTTTTGGGTCTAAAATTAACTCAAAATCAGAATTAAAACTTTTATCTTTAGCTCTCATGCCATGGAACGACAATCTTACATAATCATCTGCTATTTTATTCAAATTTACATTAGAGGTTTCTCCAGTATTTCCCCTGGAATGTTCTAACATATTTTTTACAATATTACTTGCCCTTTTTCCATGTAGATTTATTTTTTCTTGGTTTAAAACCAAATCATTCAAAATGTCAATAATTAAATCTTTATCATTTCCCCCTCCATTTATTTCCGTTTTTAATTCATCCGCAAGTTCAATACTAAGCTCTGAGAAATTATTAACAAAGTTTAAAGGATTTTGAATCTCATGGGCTATTCCAGCAGTAAGTTCTCCCAAAGAAGCCAATTTCTCTTGAAGTATTAGTTGCTTTTGAGTAGCCTTCACCATTTCCAAAGATTTTTGTATTTCTTCTTTGTGAATTTCTATCTCTTTTTTCTGAGCAATTAAAATTTCATTCGCTTTAGTTTTATTTTTATTTAGCAAAAACAAACTAAAAGATACCACAAGCAACAAACCAAGAACGCTTCCCAAAATTGCGGAAATTTGTTTACTTTTTAACTCTTTTTTTGCAAACTCAAATTCTTTTTGTAGTATTTCTTGTTTAAAAGTTAAACTTTTAATTTGATTTTGATTATCCAGCTTATATAAACTATCATTTGCTGATATGGCAGTTTTGTAATATTCATTCGACATTTTAGGATTACTATTTTCGAACAAACTAGCTAATAACCTAGATGAATAACTCACAAACAATAAATTATTAGATTCTTTTGAATGCAAATTAGATTTCTTAGCATAAAATATACAAGAATCTAGTCGATTTGTAGCTTTAAAAACAGTAGCCATTTCATAATAAGTGTTGGCGAGGAATCTTTTACTAAGTGTTTTCTCAGAATAGTAAATACTCTTATGATAATTTAGTAAGGCTAGATCATACTTTTTTTGCCTTTTATAATTATTGCCAATATTTTGTAAAATAATATTAATTTCACTGCTGTTGATCTTTACAGCTATTTCATATGCTTTCTGTCTATAATATTGAGCTGAATCTTCTTTTTTTAATTCATTAAATTGAGTTCCAATATTTAAATAAGATAATTGAAGCAATTCTTGATTTTTAATTCTAATGGCAATTTTTTCGGATTTTTTATAGCATTCAATGGCCTTTTCTGGGTATTTTTGATCTCCATAAATTACACCTAAATTAATATTTGCTTTTGCAATACCTTCTAAATCTTTTATTCTTGTAGATATATTAATGGCATTGAAAAGCGTTTTTAAAGCCTCATCGTTATTCCCAAAAAAACCTTGTAAAGCTCCAATTCGGTTTAAACACCTCGACTCTCCTTTTGGAAAATCAATTTTTTCAGCAAGTTCTAATCCTTCTTTAGCATATTTCATAGCTTGTTGAGGATTAGAATTCATAATTTTTTTCGCTATCTGCTCTAATAACAAAACCCTACTAGTGTCAGACATTTTTTTAGGAAGAAGTTGAATAAGGCTGTCTGCAGGACTACTTTTTTGAGCAATGCTCGGAATGGGAATAGCAGTGTAAAAAAAAATAATTAATTTAAAAAAAAATTTCATAGCGTGCCAATGGATAAAAGCAAAACAAATATAATTAATTTTTTAAAAAAACAAAGAATTCTCCAATCAGATATAAAAACCGTTAAGGATATATTTAATTATTTGTCAAAAAAAAGACAGAGAAAAAAATAGTCTAATAATAATTTTAACATTATATACAAAAAAAGCCCACAATTTATTGCGGGCTTTGCTTGCATATTTATAATTATTGAAGAAAATAACTACAACATTTTAGATCTATTGTCAATTATTTTTGCATTTTCTCTTATTATTTGCTCCCCAATGTATCCTGTTCTTCCTAAACCAATTCTCTGAGCAATTTGATCTTTAAAAGTTTTATAATCTGTAATAGCAGGCGGAGCAATTTTGTTACTAGTTTCAATTACAAATACCCCTGTTTCACCTGCAAACGGCTTTGTTCGTTTCCCTACTTTTTGTCCAAACAATTTACCTAAAGCTATTGCGTCAAAGCCAGCACTGTTAAGCATACCACTGAAAAAGTTAACATCAGTAACTTCCTCAACTAAAGCACCTGCACCATATTTCTTAGAAACTGACATCAAATCACCCTGAGCATTTCCTAATTTAGCTAATATTTTTTCCGACTTTTTTTCGTTTCTAACTTTCACTAAAATTTGATCTTTAAAGTCCATAGCTGTTGGATCTTCTTTATCTGAAGCAGATTTTAAAGCAGCTACAATATAATTATCTCCTAAAACAAAAACTCTATCGGCTATTTTACCGACTTCAGAATCTTTTCCATATGACCATAGAACCAATTCTCTAGCATTTTGAATGGTATTTACATTCGTAGATTGAGGAGTAATATTTTCAGCATTTAACAGTATTAAGGAATTGTCTTTTTTAACTGCAGCCTCTAAGTCAGTAAGGCTTTTTGAATTAGCCCTTAGGTTATCAGCTTTTTGATATACTAAGTTAGAAGATGCTTCTCCAACTTGTAGTTCTTTGCTTATAGTAGCAAGCTTATATTTTAAATTACTTTTAGCCTCTGTAACTTTCACAATATGGAAACCAAAGTCTGTGACAACAAGATTAGGTAAAACCCCTACTCCAGAAAACCCGAAAATGGCATTTTCGAAAGGTTTAACCATACTTCCATTATTTTTGAAAACGCCTAAATCTCCTCCTTGTTGTGCAGTACCATCGGTTCCATACTGCCTTGCCAAAGAGGCAAAGTCACCTCCAGCTTTTATTTGGCTTAAAACGCTTAAAGCTGTTGTTCTAGCATTTGTTTTTGCACTATCAGACATTGTTGAGTCGGACCGTATCAAAATATGACTTGCTCTAACTGTAAATAATGAATCTATCGCAGTGCCTTCATATTTGTGTATACTGTAGGTATTACCTTCTTTGAAAGGGCCTACTAAAGCACCAACTATAGAAGTACCAAGAGTAGCTTTTAATTCTGTGCTTATTTCATTCCCAGCTTTTAAATAAGGAGTTCTAATATCTGAGTTAGCGGCTGCATAAGTTTGAGCGTCAGGAGCTGAAGCTAATCCTTTTGCTAAATTTCTAATTTCAGAGTTCAAAGCAGCACTATCATCTTTTGTAGGTATTAAAGGGAAGGAAACATAGGAAATGGAACGATTATCAAAAGGAGTAAATTCCTCTTTATGCTTGCTGTAGTAATCTTTTATTTCACTGTCTTCCACTTTAATGGTAGAATCTTGAATAGAATAAAATGGAACGTACAAAATCTTTCCGCTTGCCTTTTCTGTTTGAGCTAAATATTCTGCTTTGGCTTCGGCAGTAGTAATAAAGGAAGACTTATTTAAAAGGTTGGTATACTTTTCTCTTAATCTAATCAACTTTAACTCTCTCTTAAAATTATTCCACATGCCTTTTTGTGCTTCTGGCATCGTGTTATTAGTGTAAGATCTTATAAATTCAGCATGCTGAGCTTGATTAAAGTTACCAGCTTGGTCAGAAAATTGTTGTTTTACGTATTGATGCATATTTTTTGTTCCCTGCACAAGTTCTCTCAATTCCTCTTCTGAAACTGTTATGCCTAAATCTTCAAATTCTTGCATGTAAACATTTTCTACAATCAATTTTTCCCAAACTTGCTCTCTCATTTGAGCAAT
>JANNWE010000778.1:0-2285 GCA_031414675.1 Cytophagaceae bacterium | reverse complement strand
GGCGAAGTCTGTATATAGTTATAATTCTAAAGGCTTAAAAAAGGAGAAGAAAACATGGGATGCTAAAGGTAAGTTGTTACAAACGAAAGTCTATCAATATGAATTTTGAATACTTTTTTAAACAAACTAATCTTGCTTTAGCGCAATTTGAAACCATCGGTCTCCAAGAAATGGAACGAGTAAAGCTCATGAATAGGGTAGATGTTAAGTTTGTAATTCCACTCCATTTATTGTCAGAAATAATAAGCGAATGCCTGCCTTATTATCAACTGTTAGAAATTAATGGGGATTTTATGAGTACGTACGAAACGCTATATTATGACACCGACGATTTGTCTCTTTACCATCACCACCAAACGGGTCGGCTTAATAGATACAAAGTACGGTTTAGGAACTATGTGGGTTCTAACCTTTCCTTTTTTGAAATTAAACATAAAACTAATAAGGGAAGAACAGTAAAAACTAGAATTGTTCAGCCCAATAATGCAAATCTAAAGCTAAATACTACTGCAAGTGAATTTTTGGAAAAATCTACCCCACTTTTTTCTTCTGAAATGAAAGGCAATATTTGGGTAAATTACAAAAGAATGACCTTAGTAAATAAAACGAGTAATGAGCGATTGACTATTGATATTAATCTTACTTTTAAAAAAGGAGAAAATACGGTTCAATATAATCAAGTAGCCATTGCAGAAGTTAAACAAGAGCGTTTTGGGGCATCACCAATTATTGAAATTTTTAAGAAGTATAATTTAAGACCCGGATCAATTTCTAAATATTGTTTAGGGATTTTAAGTATTTTTGAGGAAGTAAAAATTAATAGATTTAAAAAGAAACTGCTCTATTTTAAAAAAATAAAAAACCAATATGATGTTTTTACAGGAATTAGCTAACACAGAAGCCTTTCAGTGGTTTGATAAAGTATCCATCAAATTCTTATCGAGGTTTTTGGTAAATATTGTTTCAGTTTTTATATTAATTAGATTTATTTATTACCGACACTATCATCGGACTGATTTGTTTTTGACATTTTTTGGCTTTAATGTTATCATTTTTTTGATAACTTATTTACTAAACAAAGTTGAAATGAGCATGGGTGCCGCGTTTGGACTTTTTGCTGTTTTTTCTATGTTGCGTTACCGCACGGAAGGAATTTCAGCAAAAGATATGACTTATCTTTTTATTGTCATAGCCTTGGGTTTAATCACGGCTATCTCTAAAGGAAGCTGGGATGACCTAAGCATTATGAGCTTAATTCTTTTGTCACTTACTGCTTTGTTGGAAGGGGGATGGTTTCTTAAAAAGGAATTTTCTAAAATTATTTTTTATGATAAAATCAATCTAATTCCTTTAGATAAAAGGGCAGAATTAATAGAAGATCTTTCTATTCGAACTGGTTTAAATATAAATAGGGTTGATATAAAAGAAATAGATTTTTTAAAAGACTCTGCTTTATTAACTGTATATTATTATGAAAAATAATCTAAGTCAGCCTATAAAATTGAAAAATACAATTTTAGTATTTTTATTAGCATTTCCACTTGCAAGTGTTTGCCAAACTGGCCTAGCACTTTGGTCAGGAATATCTATAGAAAAGAAGTTAAATAAGAAATTTTCAATAAATGTAAATGCCCAAACGCGATTTGTAGAAGACTTGACTTATATGCAGACTTATTTGGGCGAATTGGGGGTTTCCTATAAAGTTTCAAAAAAGCTGGAGATCTCTGGAAATTATAGATTTATTAATAGAAGGAAAAATGAAACCAAACTTTTTATAAATAGACATAGATTTTATGGAGACGTTTCCTACGATCAAAAAATTGGCAAATTAAAATTAGATTATCGATTTAGATACCAACATCAATTTAAAGACAACGACGGAGAAATAGGTTTTGATGCTAGTTATTTAAGAAATAAATTAGAATTGGCTTATCCAAATTCTTCTAAATTTACACCCTATATTTCAGGAGATTTATTTTATGAATTTGGAGGCACTTTTGACCAATTGAGACCCAAAGCTGGTTTGGGTTACAAATTTAACAAGCAGCATAGTCTAGATTTTTCCATTTTTACAAATGTGGATCTCATAGATCATCTAAGCCCTTCCCCAATTATAGGCTTAACGTATAAATTAAAATTGTAAGGCGCTATTTGGTTTTGAGTATTGGTTAAAGTTGGGCTCATTTTTTATGTAAAGCCTCTCCCTCAAAAACAATTCTCTTCCACCCGAATTTCATAAAATTTCTGATATTTTGATGGTCTGTTCCGTTTGGATTTTCTAAAAC
>JANNWE010000777.1:0-1986 GCA_031414675.1 Cytophagaceae bacterium | reverse complement strand
TTTAAGCTTTATAATTTTTTTGATTCTTTTTATAATGCAGGAATCATTCCTGTATCATTGGTTCGATATCAAATGACTGGTATGGATGATGAATTAAAGGGTGTTTTGAAAAAATAAAATATGGTATAGGTTCTGACAGACTGAGCAAATACCTTAACTTATAAAAAACTTGACTCAAAACAGATAATTGCTGGCAGAACATGTTATAAAATTTTCAACGTTGAACTTATAGAAAATTTAAGGAAATGGTTTCAAAACAGTTAAAAAACGTGAAATGCAAATAATATATTTTAAGCTGCACATTACTCTATGCGGGACCAAACAGAAGAATTAGTAAAGAAATTAACATTAATTTTAAAGTGAGTTTTATTCATCCCTCGGTATAAAACCACTTTTTGCATCCAATAAATAAAAAAAATGGAAGATAACCAAAATGATGGTTTAAAAAGAGAGTTGGGCGTTTGGGATGTTGCCACTAATGTGGTAAATATATCGATTGCTAGTGGCATTTTTTTATTACCTGCATTGATTGCTGGCCTATTAGGTAACGCCAGTATTTTGGCTTATTTGGTTTGTGGGCTTATGGTATTATTGATAGCCTTGTGCTATGCCGAAGTGGGGAGCAGAATCACCACATCTGGTGGCTCTTATGCCTATATTGAAAAAGCGTTTGGACCGTATTTCGGCTTTATTGCCAACGGATTTTTATGGTTTGGGACAGGTGTTTTAGTTTCGGCGGCTCTAATAAATGGTATCGCAGATATGCTTTCAGTTCCCTATCCTATTTTTAATTTACCAATTTATAGAGGAATATTGTTTTTTCTTTTATTTAGTTTCTATGCTTTTATCAATATGATTGGCATCAAACAAGGGATGATTGTCATTAAAACAGTCACTTTAATTAAAATAATTCCTTTAGTCTTAATTGTCATTTTTGGAATATTTAAATTAAATCCAGCTAACCTACAATGGGAAGGCTTTCCAAATATTGACAAATTAGGGGCGGCTTCCATCATCTTATTCTTTGCCTTTATTGGTGGCGAAACTGCCTTAAACATTAGTGGTGAAATGAAAAACCCAAGTCGAACAGCCCCCTTAGGCTTAATATTGGGAGTTATCTGTATCGTAGTCTTTTTTTCTCTGCTTCAAATAGTAGCTCAAAGCACACTCGGCAAAGATCTTTTACAGCAAAAAGCCCCTTTGGCAGCGGTAGCGGGGGAGTTATTGGGCAATTGGGGAACAAAAATGCTTATTATTTGTGGGGTAATAGCTATTTTCAGTAGTCTAAATTCAATTGTACTTGTTTCTTCTAGAGCAATGTTTGCTGGTGCAAAAGATGGGTTATTACCTTCGTTTTTATCAAAAATACATCCCAAATATGCAACACCCCATTTAACAATCTTAACCTTTTGCATCATCTCTTTTCTAATGGCTTTTTCAGGTGGTTTTAAGCAATTATTGATATTGGCTACACTCTCCACCTTGTTTTTATACGTCGGTGTTGCCTTATCAGCTATCAAGTTTAGATTTTCAAAGGACTTGGTACCTCCTGCAACTTTTAAATTGCCAGGAGGCTTATCTATTCCCCTATTAACTTTGATTATTTTAGCATGGTTTATCTTTCAATCCAAACAAGAAGAGATAATTGCTATGGGTATATTTTTGCTTGTGTTAACAGTTTTATATTTTTTAAAGGTATTTATTCAATCAAAATAAAATGAAAAAAATACGCTATTTCTACCTCCCTTTTTTGTTGTTTGCTTTGCAATCAATGGCACAAACACCAGAGGAAAAACTCAAAGCCTTGAATATTGAACTCCCAATAGTAAAAGCTCCAATTGCTAGTTATGTTCAAACCGTAAGAACAGGAAATTTACTGTATTTGTCAGGAACAGGACCTAGCGATGCAAATGGCAACGCCATCACAGGTAAAGTAGGCAGAGATTTAACCGTGGAAGAAGGGCAAAAAGCAGCACGTTCGGTAGC
>JANNWE010000776.1:0-6731 GCA_031414675.1 Cytophagaceae bacterium | reverse complement strand
TAGCACCAGTAGGCTTTACAATCCTAATTTTATATAATGCCTTTGATTTTGTAGACAGTTTGGTTAGAATCAGATTCAGTTTTGATCAGCCTAATCAAGAGTTTTTTATTCCAGGACTTGGTTTTGTAATTGTCATTTTTGGAACTGCATTTATTGGCTTTGTATTTACCGTTCTTTTGCCCCAAACTATTCAGAATTGGCTGGAAAATGGAATTAAGAACTTACCATTAATTAAAATATTTTATTCCGCTTTCAAAGATTTAATTTCTGCTTTTGTTGGAGACAAAAAGAAATTTAAACAAGGGGTGATCGTAACTATTAACAGAGAATCTAATATTAAAAAAATGGGATTTTTAACGCAAGAAGACCTAAATGCACTTAATTTACCCGAAATGGTTTCAGTTTATTGTCCACATAGTTATGCTTTTTCAGGGGAGATGTTTATAGTTCCTAAAGAAAACATTCAACTTTTAAGTATCTCAAGTGCAGAAGTAATGAAAATAATTGTTTCTGGAGGAGTTTCTATTAATGATACGAATCTATGAAATTTCAATAATTTAAGCTTCTAATTTGAAGATTTTTCGATAAAATAAATCCAAAAGTATGAGATTTTTTATTTTTTTAATTGCATTCATACGATTTACTTTTGGTCAGGAACCTCATCAAAAGCAGGCATCCTCTGTAGAGCAACTATTAGAGAAAAATAATGAAAATCAATATAAAGCTTTAAAAGATAAAAGTAATTTTTTGGTAATTGATCATTTAAAGACTGGGAATAGAGAAAGAATTTACAAAGGAGATGTTTTTAGATTTAAAACAAAAGATGGTCTTTTTTTACAAGAAGAAATACAAGATATTACTGATTCCACTTTCACTATATTGAGATATGATGAAATTATGAGACATTTAGAAACAATGGTCTTTAAACCTTCCGAAATTGAAAAATATTATAAAAGAGATGTTAGGAAGGGAATACGATGGGGATTGTCTTGGGCAAGTTTTGGCACTTTATTACCTTTAGCTTATGATTGGATCCAATTCAAAATTCCTCCGCTTCAAAATACAAATGCTTTGATAGGAATTCCACTTATTCAAATGGGATTGATAGTATTAAACAACAGAGATAAGTATTTCAACTCAAGAAAGTTTACAGATAATCGAAGACTAAAAATCTTTAAATCTATTTAACAGTCTGCCATATTAACCGCAATTGCTAATCCTCCAGTAGAAGTTTCTTTATATTTGTTGTTCATGTCTTGGGCGGTTTGCCACATAGTGCTTACCACTTTGTCTAATGGAACTTTAGCATGTTTTGGGTCGGTTTCTAAAGCTAATTCCGCTGCTTGAATAGCCTTTAAAGCTCCTATAGCATTTCTTTCTATACATGGTATTTGCACTAAACCACCAATTGGGTCACATGTTAAGCCTAAATGATGTTCCATAGCAATTTCAGCGGCTATTAATACTTGTTCAACACTTCCTCCCATTATTTCGCATAATCCAGCAGCGGCCATAGCTGCTGATACCCCAATTTCTGCCTGACATCCTCCCATTGCCGCAGAAATGGTAGATCCTTTTTTGAAAATGCATCCAATTTCACTCGCTACCAACATGAAGTCTCTTACATGATTGAAATTTGCTTCATGATTTTCTATCATGATATAATACAACATTACAGAAGGAATTACTCCAGCACTTCCATTCGTTGGGGCCGTTACGACTCTTCCCATTGAGGCATTAACTTCATTTACTGCTAAACCAAAACAACTAACCCATTTCAATATTTGCCTAAATTTCACTTCAGTTTTTCGGAGTTCTGCAAGCCAATCATTTAAATTTGCACTGTTTTTTGGACCACCTAACTTATCATATATCTCATGGGCTCTTCTTTTCACATTTAAGCCACCAGGCAGAATTCCTTCGGTTTGGCAACCTTCATAAATACTTGTTGCCATTGTTTTCCATACTAATTTAATGTAGGCATTTACTTCTTGTTCTGATCGAATGGCTATTTCGTTCTGAAGAACTATCTCAGAAATTTTCTTAGTATGGTTTTTACAATATCCCAAAAGTTCAGTGGCGTTTTGAATTGGAAACGGTACATTACCTTGTTTCTTATTTGAATTTTTATTTTCAAATTCCTTCATTACAAATCCACCGCCAATAGAATAAAAGATTGATGTATGTTCTTTTTTATTTTTTAGAATCGCAGTAAATTTTAATGCGTTGGAATGAAAGGGTAGGAATGTTTTTTGGAATATTAGGTCATTCTTGAAATCAAAAGGGATTTGAATATTTTTATTTAGATTCAAAAGCCCTGAGTTCTTAATATTTTCAATTAAGAGGGTAATGGTATCAGTTTTAATTGTTTCTGGGTCTTCATTTAATAATCCCAAAACTACTGCTATGTCAGTGGCATGTCCTTTTCCTGTTAATGAGAGGGAGCCAAAGAGTTCTATTCTAATTCTTGAAACTTCGGATATTAAATTTAGGTCGCTTAATTCTACAACAAATTTTTGGGAGGCTCTCCATGGGCCTAAAGTATGAGAGCTGGAAGGGCCAACTCCGATTTTGAGCATATCAAAAATTGATAAAAATTCCATGGTTTTAAATTATTTTTTCAAATGTACTATTAACTATTCAAAATCACTGAATAGTTAATTGGAAACTCAAATTTTAAATTGGTTTTTTCAATTATTTTTATGAGATTTAACTCTTATTCCAAACTAAATTTATGCAAAAGGTATTTTCAAGAAACACAGCAGTAGATATTTATAGGGGTTTTGTTATGTTTTTAATGATGGCAGAAGTCTTAGAATTTAGCCATATTTCCAAAGCTTTACCGAATTCTTCGTTCTGGAGATTTTTGTCTTTTCATCAATCACATGTTCCATGGGTGGGCTGCTCCTTACATGACCTTATTCAGCCGTCTTTTTCCTTTTTAGTTGGAGTGGCTTTACCTTTTTCTATTGCTTCCAGAATAGCAAAAGGTGGAAAATTTCTACCTAATTTTATCCATGCTTTAAAACGCTCCTTAATTTTAATACTTTTAGGCGTCTTTTTAAGGTCTATGGGTAGAGATATAACCAATTGGACTTTTGAGGATACTTTAACTCAGATTGGTTTAGGCTATCCGTTTTTATTTTTGTTAGGGTATAAATCAAGGAATTTCCAAATTGTAACTTTTATAAGTATCATTTTAGCTTATTTTTTGGCATTCAGTTTTTATCCTTTGCCTAATGATACATTCGATTGGTCATTAACTGGCGTCACAGCGGATTGGCAGCATAGTTTAAATGGATTTGCATCTCATTGGAATAAAAATACAAATTTAGCTTGGGCTTTTGATACCTGGTTTATGAATCTTTTTCCAAGAGTAAAGCCCTATTTGTTTAATGGTGGCGGCTATGTCACTTTAAGCTTTATCCCAACTTTAGCTACCATGATTTTAGGAGTTTTTGCTGGCAATTTATTAAAAAGTGATTATTCGAAAATTGAATTGTTTAAGAAGTTTGTTATTATTGGATTCGCCTTATTAAGTGTTGGATTTATTTTAAATGTTTCTGGAATTTGCCCAAATGTTAAAAGAATTTGGACACCTACCTGGGTTTTGTTTAGTGGAGGTTGGTGCTTTATTTTGTTATCAATTTTTTATTATTTGGTCGAAGTTCTAAATTTTTCAAATTGGCTAGCATTTTTAAAAATCATTGGATTAAATTCAATTGCAGCTTATATTTTGGCACATACAGTTGTGGATTTTATTCAAGAGAATCTTAAAACAAATATTGGACAAAATTATGCTTTGGTCTTAGGTGAAAATTATCAGAGTTTAGTAAGCGGAGGTTTTATTTTACTTTTTCAATGGTTAGTACTTCGATGGATGTATAAAAAAGGAATATTCATTAAAATTTAACATTCTTTATATCCCTATGCTTTAAAAAATTACCAATTAAAAGTGCTAAAGGCTATATTTGTTTTTTTAATGTAATTTTTGTTTAATGGATAGTATTTTATTAAAAAAACAAGCTGGATTTTTTAAAGAAACCATTCATCTAGCTGCCTCAAAAAGCGAGAGTAATAGAGCGCTGATACTGAATGCATTAGCTGGATTCGAAGGTGATTTAGAAAATTTATCGGCTGCAAGAGACACACAAACTATGATTAGGCTCCTTAAATCTACTGATGAAAGGGCGGATGTATTAGATGCAGGCACTACCATGCGGTTTTTAACAGCATTTTTTGCAATAACTAATCAAGAAAAGACCATGACTGGTACACCACGAATGTGCCAAAGGCCTATAGGAATACTTGTAGATGCATTAAGGACTTTAGGTGCCCATATTGAATATTTAGACAAAAAAGGATACCCGCCTTTAAAATTGAAAGGTTTTATAAATCAAAAGAGTGAATCACTCACCATTCGAGGGGATGTTAGTAGCCAGTTTATTTCTGCAATTTTAATGATTGCACCCCTATTACCAAATGGCTTGAAAATAAATCTAACAGGGGAAATTGGGTCAATTCCTTATATTCAAATGACCTTAAAGCAGATGCAAGCTTTTGGAGTTTATGTAGAAGCTAATTGGGAATTAAAAACTTTAATTGTTAAACCTCAAAAATATGTTGCTACATTTTTTAAAGTAGAATCAGATTGGTCAGGAGCTTCTTATTGGTATGCTATTGTGGCACTGGCAAAAGACCCAAAAATTGAGATAGAATTATTAGGATTAAAAGAAAATTCATTACAAGGTGACAGCGTTATTGTAGGTATAATGAATCAACTTGGAGTTAAAAGCACTTTTACCGAGAGAGGAGTCTTGCTTACCAAAATATATTCAGAATTATCTTTTAATTGGGATTTTATTAATTGCCCAGATTTGGCGCAAACAGTGGCTGTAGTAGTTGCATGTAAGAATATACCCGCTATTTTTACAGGTTTAGAAAGTCTAAAAGTGAAAGAAACTGATAGGGTGAAAGCACTTCAAAATGAATTAGTAAAAATTGGGGCTGAATTAAAAGAGATTATTCCAAATGAAAAATATGAAATAGTTTCACAGGGGATCTGGGACGATTTACCAAGATTTGAAACCTATGATGACCATAGAATGGCTATGGCTTTTGCTCCAATCAGTATGATACAAGACATCATAATAGAAGAACCAAATGTAGTTGCGAAATCTTATCCAAGTTTTTGGGATGATATTAGAAAAATAGTTGTAGTTCAAGAAATTAATTAATATGAAAAAAATAGTTTTTTGTTTTCTCTTTTTAGGGTTAGTTAAAATTAATGCTCAAAGTGTTGATTCTTCAAAAGTAATAGTAGAAAAAAAGCCCAATATTTTAAAAAAAGGCGGCTACAGTATCAATATCCCGGATGGTTGGAAAATAATGGATAATTGTCAAGAGAATCTATGTAGTTTATTGTCTCCGGCAGACACCTTAGGGATTTTGGATAGATTTACAGAAAATATTAATTTCACCATTGAAAAACTTTCAACAGCAAGTTATTCTGTAGATAAATATGCCACTTATTCTGAAGCCTATTTGCCTAAAGTTGTAAAAAACTTCAAGGTTGTTGAAAAGAAAAAACTTAAATCTAATACCTTTAGAATGACATATAAAGGAGAGAAAAGCGGGTTTTTTCAAACTTGGAGGCAATATTATGTAGTCAAAAATCAAAAGCTTTATATTCTAACTTTTGCATGTGAAACTTCAAAATATGAATATTATCAGCCTATTGTGGAGCCTTATTTAAATAGTTTCAGAGTTTTTTAGTTTCCTAATATTTATTTTAAAATTAATAATTGTTCAGATTAAAAGAGGCAAATCCTTAAGTTGTTTAGAGGTGTTGGACTCAAAATCTATTTCAAAACAATAGGTTTTAGACCAATTAGTTACACAAATAAACGGTGCCTTAATGGTTAAGTTATATCTGCTTACTTGTTCCAATACTTTTTTAGAGATTTTTACGTCTTGTGCTTTACATTCAATTAATAAAAAAGGGGAGCCTGAATTGTCATAAACCAAAATATCTGATCTTTTTGATAAATTGTTATATATCAATCCACTCTCTAATTTAATTAAGTTTTTAGAATATTTTTTTTCTTCAATAAGTAATATTAAGAAATTTTGACGCACCCATTCCTCTGGGGTTAACAATAAATATTTTTTTCTTAATCTATCGTAAATATAGTTTTTGCCCTCTATTTCTTTAAATTTGTGATCTGTATTAAAATTCTCTTTCATATCAAGATTAAAAATAGAATCAATTTGAATGTTTAGGGGTATAAGACTTCAAATTTTAAACAAACAATTCATAAATGCAAACTAAAGAAGAAATAGTTAAAAATTGGCTACCTAGATACACGGGAACAACACTTGAGGAATTTAAATCATATATTTTGCTAACAAATTTTTCAAACTATGTTCAGATGTTTGCTGAAATGCATGGAGTAGAAGTAAAAGGGAAGTCTAATGCAATGCAAACAGCATCAGCAGGTAATATTACCATCATTAATTTTGGAATGGGAAGTGCCATGGCAGCAACTATTATGGATTTGCTAACTGCCATTGAACCTAAAGCCGTGCTTTTTCTAGGTAAATGCGGAGGTTTGAAAAAAATTACAGCTTTAGGAGATTTTATTTTACCTATTGCTGCAATTCGAGGCGAAGGAACTAGTGATGATTACGCGAAGCCTGAAATTCCAGCTTTACCTTCTTTTAGACTCCAA
>JANNWE010000775.1:0-2160 GCA_031414675.1 Cytophagaceae bacterium | reverse complement strand
TTTTTATTACTAGAAAATAGTTTTAATTCAGCTTGAATTTCTTTTTTTGTAAAGCCGTCAATTACTGTAAATGTATAGGGTAGTATTTCTGCAGGTGATAATGAAATTATAATATTTTTATTCGCTTTTTGTAAATCTTCTTTTATTAAATTGTAGCCTTTTGCAGAAATACTACCCTATACATTTACAGTAATTGACGGCTTTACAAAAAAAGAAATTCAAGCTGAATTAAAACTATTTTCTAGTAATAAAAAAATAGAAATGCAAGAAATTGGAGGCAAAAAGAGAGGAATGCTTTCCAACACAAATGAATATAAAATTGCTCTAAAATCTAATGGCTATTTTGAAAAAGAAATAAATCTAATTAGATCGGAAGCTCCAAGCAAGGAGTTTAAATTATCACTATTAAAAGAAAATTATGAAGTTCTAGTTAAGTTGAATTCCAAACTGACAGAAAAAGACATAAACAATGCAAAGATTAAATTAAGCAATAAACAATCTAATGTTTCTCAAAATATTGATTTAGACCTAAGCAAGAATGGATTTACAGTCTCTTTGAGCCCTACGGCCAATTATGTATTAGAAATGGAAATGGAGGATTTTGAAAAGCAATCAAGTACCTTAGCTTTAAAACAAGTAAATCCTGAAACAATGGAATTTTTGGTGGCAGTTAAGAGAAAGAAGAAGGAAATAGAAAAACCTATAAAAAAAGAAGTAATTGCACCTATTTCTCAAAAAGATATTACTGAAAAGCCTAAAGAGGAATTAATTAAAAAATCTGAACCACTAATTAATTCTAAAGTTCCACAAGTGAGTAAAAATGAAGATAGGAAAACTACCAAATATACGGTAGATAAAGTTATTTTTGAAAAAAGCAGACCTGTAATTAAAGTTGGTTCTGAACAACAATTAGATGATTTAGCTAAATTATTAATTGAAAATCCTAAATATACGATTGAAATAACTGGACACACAGATAATGAAGGGAATGACCCAAGATTAAATAGTAGGCTTTCAGAATTTAGGGCAAAATTAGTTGCAAATTATCTTTTCAATAAAGGCGTTTCAATGGACCGAATAACAACTTTTGGAAAAGGAGCGTCGGAGCCTCTGGCCGCTAACGATACCGAAGAAAATAAAGCAAAAAACAGAAGAGTGGAAGTTATTTTAATAGAAGATTAATCCGCAGCAGACGCTCGTCGTAATCTATCATTTATAGCCATTCCTAATCCAATTTCAGGCAACATTTCAATATAGACCGTATCTATTTCTAAAGAATCTAACCATCTTAATCCCAAAAAAAGACGACTTGCCGCTTCCTTTAGGCTAGAATCTTGAGATAATATAAATTGATTTTCTAGCGGCAATTCTGCTAAAAAGCGATTAAATCCTAGAAATCCAATTTTTGAAATGTCCCCACTAATTTCTTTCGAACTGCTAAAAACACTCATTTTTTTATTAGGTGCATAATGTTTCTTAAGCATACCAGGAGCTTCTGGATGAGAACTAGAATGATTCTTAATGACTATTTCTCCATTAAATACTTCTTTTATTGACTCAATTGCCAATCCGCCTTTTCTATAAACAACCAATTTGTTTTTTTCAAATCCAATTATTGTTGATTCTAATCCGACCTCGCATTGGCCACCATCTAATATATAATCTACCTTTTTATTTAATTGATCATAAACATGAGCGGCATTTGTAGGAGATATATAACCAAAAGGATTTGCACTTGGGGCTGCAAGCGGAAAATCAATAGATTTTAACAAAGATAAACTAAGCGGGTGATTTGGAATTCTGATTGCAACTTTTGAAAGACCTGAAGTTACTAAATCCGGAATATTTGTTTGCTTTTCTATCAAAAAAGTCAAAGGTCCTGGACAAAAATGAATTGCAATATCCAATAGCTCTTTCGAAACATTTTTTACATAGGTTTTAAATTCTTCTATCGCTCCTACATGAATAATAAGAGGATCGAATGTAGGTCTATTTTTTGCCTCAAAAATCCTACTTACAGCTTTTTGATCTAGGGCATTGGCAGCTAATCCATAAACAGTTTCAGTTGGAATAGCCACTAATCTTCCAGATTTTAGGATTTTTTTAGCCAATTCTAGATCTTTCCCAATTTCAGTTTCTTTCATAGTTTCTTTTCAAAAT
>JANNWE010000774.1:0-13658 GCA_031414675.1 Cytophagaceae bacterium | reverse complement strand
ATAAAAATAATTATTAACTCTTTGAATGTTAAGGGATTCATTCCAAACTTATTTTGCACAAAAATCAATCTAAAAATACTGGAAAAAAGTGTTACAAATGCCGTTGCTAAAGCTGAACCTAATAGTCCAAATTCAGGAATTAATAGATAATTTAATAGAACTACAGCAACTGCCATTAATATAACTAACAATGTATTAAATTTATAATATTTGGAATAGGCAATTACTTCATTATTTAAACCAAGGCTCATTTCTATCCATTTTGCGGCGGCAATAATTATCACAATCCATTTCCCTTGTGAATATATTTCCCTTTTGGGCAATAAATTTAATATCGTTTCAATATTTATAGATACTAAAACTAGCATTATGCCCCCGATTAGCATTAAGTTAAGTGCCGATTTTTTATAAATTTCATCCACTTTTTTAAAATCAGAATGAAAAATATTTTCAGACAAAATGGGAACTGAAATAGATTTCAATGCTTTTGCAGGAATTTCAATAGTTGTAGCTATATAAGATGAAATCACAAAAATAGCTACTGCTTCGGTTCCAATTTTCTGAGCAATAATATTTCTATCAATAAACATAATTAGGTTAACTCCTAAGCTTCCAATTATTACCAAACCACCAAATTTTGCAGCCTCGATAATTAAACCTTTATCAATTTTTAAAAATGATAAATTAAAATGCAGCTTTCCTAATCTGTACAGATATATAATTAATAAAAAAATTATGACTAAGATGATCAAAACATTTAAAATCAAAAATGTAGAGAAGGAAAAATAGCCTAATCCAAAAAGTATAATGACCGAAATGTTTAATATCCTAAATAATGTTTCTCTTAAGAAAGTTGGTATAGCAACTCGTTTATTTGCCCTTGAATATGCCTCAAAAACCATTACAATTGCCCAAAAGAAAGCCATAGGCATACTAAGCCATAAATAAGGAATTACTGAAGGAGATTTTTCTAAAAACAAAGATTTAAATTCCTCATTAATTAAGATAAATGGGACAAAGAAAATGAGAAACCCAACAATTGAAAAAAGAAGCATTAAAACTAATATTCCATTGTGCCCATTGTCTTCATTCTTAAATCTAGCAAAATATTTGTCAATAATAAATGGGGATCCTAAATGAACAAATGTTGCAAAAATTAGGCTATTTTCTAATAATAGCCTAGATACGGCTAATTGATCAGTAGACAAAAAATGAGTGGCTATAAAAAGAGTATTTATTGCCCCAATTATAATTCCTAAATAATATCCAACACTCGATTTAACACTTTGCCTTATGATTAATCCCATTATGTTTTTGGTTTGAGACCAACAATTAAATAATTGCAAGCATCAATATCAATAATTTTCTGCTTTTGAAATTTATCAAAAAATGCTATCAAAAGTTGAAAAGGCGTTGAAACAACTGGTCTAAACCATTTTGGAAATTTAAAAAGTAAACCATCTTGGAATATTTGTAAACCAGCAGCCATTCTTCCCAACATGCCTTTGAAGGCCAATACTTCAAAACCAGCATTTTTTACAATTTTTTGTAATCCAGAAGAAGTCCATCTCCAATAATCTGTAGGGTCGGGATGAAACATCCAATAGCCATGGGTAGTGAGCACAAGTTTACCCCCAGGTTTAAGTACTCTAAAGGCCTCATTTAAATAAATTGCTGGATCTTCCACATGTTCTAAAACTTGGGTAGATAAAACTATATCAAAACTTTCATCCTCAATTAAAATTTTACTGTCATTGGAAATAAAAACTTCAGCGTGAGGATTCCAATCTAGGTCAATACCTACATATTTTACTTTAGATTTATCAAATAAAGAACGGTAGGGCATAGTTCCACATCCAAAATCTGCCAATTTAACAACCTCATTTTGATTTTCAATAAAATTTTCTTTAGCAAAAAGTATTAAATTTTTTAATTTTTTTAAACTATACCAACGAGAATGAAAAATGGATGCAGTTAAAATAATATGCTCCTCAGCTTTCTCAGGCATTTTTTCTGTTCTATTCATCAACTTTGCTATTTGTTCTAAAATGCATAAATAAAGCTCCCAAAACCAAAACTACCCAAGCTATCGAAGCATTTCTGTCATATTTCTGACCACGCTTTACTGAAATTGGGTCAAAGGTAAACGCTATTTTATGTTTTCCAGCTGGAACAGGCATAGCTCTTAATATATAATTACCTCTAATATGATTCAAAGGCTTATCATCTATAGTTGAAACCCAATCTTCATTTCCTTTATAAAATACTTCTGAAAAAACCACTATTTGGTCTGAATTGCTTTCAAAAGTGTATTCTAAGTGTTTGGGGCTGTAGGAGGTTAAGGTTATACTACCAGATAGGTCGGTTGCTGGTTTTTTTGAGCCTAAATCTGCTAAAAACTTTTTATCAACCACTAAAGTCTTGGCTGGATTTAAACTGTCTAAAGCTTTCATTTCCTCTTTTGCTCCATTTACACTTATAATTTCTGATACAAACCAAGCATTACCTAAAGCACCAGGATTTTGTTGTGAAGCTGGATTACCATCTGGTCCTTTTACAATAAAATACTTGGTATTCAACATATTTAAAACTCCCATGTTGTTTTTTGAAATCTGGTTTTCAATTAAATCATTAAATCTGCTTAATTTAGCAGCACTATAACCACCTACTGATTTGTGATAAACAGAGGTCAATGAGTTAGTAAATGGGCTCGATGTGACATCTATTACTCTATAAGAAAGGCTTTTGTCATTTAATATCTGTTGATCTGCTTGAGTTGGATTAAATTGACTATCTATACTTTCTGGTTTTTTTTGAAAATCATCTTTATTTAAATACCTCTTGTCTAAAGACCATAGATCAATTAATACTAGAAATGCAATAATTCCTCCAACAATGGTAGAATTTTTAAGCGTGTTTTTGATATAAAGCGATAATACCCCAGCACTTAAAAGGATAAAAATAAGGCTTCTTATTGCATCAGAACGCAACAAGCTTTCTCTATCAGAAAGCAAAGCATTATACATTTGATTAGTGGCATTTGCATTATTACCAAAACTTTGATTTAAAACCTCTTTAAATTGAGCATCTTTCTCAGTACTAAAATTTAAAATACCCGGCATTAATGCAAAAATTAAGCACAATCCTGCAGTTATTGCCAAACTAATATAAAATGGTTTTTTAAAACTGGACCAATCGGGCTTATTGATAATAATTTCATTTAATCCCAGGGCACCAATTGAAATAACACATAGTTGAAAAAGAGCTAAAATCATGCTTACAGCGCGAAATTTATTGAAAAATGGCAAATAATCGAAAAGCAAATTATTAAATAAGCCTAAATTTCCACCCCAAGATATAAATAAACACACAACTGCACTTATAAGAAATGGCATTTTGTATCTATCTTTTGCATAATATAATCCTAAAACAAACAAAAAAAGAATTATTGCTCCACAATAAGTTGAGCCGCTTACAAACATTTGATCGCCCCAATAAGTTGGTAAGCCTTTCACAAATTGCATAGCTTGGCCATAGTCAACTCCAAGCCCTGTCAAAGCTTTAAATGATTCAGAGTCTTTATCTAATTCTCCTGAGCCACCTCCCGAAAAATTAGGAATTAAGAATGAAAAAGATTCCAATTTTCCGTAACTCCATTCAAATGCATAGTCTTTTTCTAAGCCATTTATGGCGTTGTTGCTATTCAGTTCGCTGCCACCTCTCATGGTATATTTAGCATAATCGGTGGAAGTCCAAAGTCTTGAAGAATTTGTACCCACTACTAATATACCCAATACCAGGCTTAAGCCTACTACCAAAAAAAACTTTGAAATTTGCTTTTGTTTTAGTGCACGAATCATTTCAAAAATTCCTAAAATACCAATTATAAAGGCAGAATAATAAGTAATTTGAAAATGATTTGCATTTAGTTCGAGACCTAATCCCAAACTAAAGATTACTGCACCTAACCATGGTTTACCTCTAAAACCCAAAACTAATCCTGCTATCATTATCGGAACAAAAGCTAAAGCATATACTTTAGCCAAATGCCCTGCCTCAATTATAAGAATATTATAGGAAAAAAAAGCGTAACCCATACAACCTATAATAGCGGGAAATATGCCGACTCCAAGAGCAATAAGCAACAAATAGGCTCCAAATAAGTAAAGAAACAAGAAAGTGCCTTGCTGTGAAAAAAGATTATAAATAAATGGCTGAATTTTCACAAATAATCCTTCTGAATAATCACCTCCTACAAAATAGGTCGGCATTCCTCCAAACATACTGTTTGTCCATCCGGTATATTCCCCTTTATTTTCAGCACCAAACTTTCTAATTTCAGATTGAACTGCGTGCATTTGATATGTATCACTTTGCTGAAGTGATTTTCCGCTTAATATTGGGCTCATATAACCTATGGAAAGCAGCATAAATAACACTAAAGCGAATACATGAAATAAATTACTTCTATTCAAAAGAGCTTTTTTCATTTAATTATAATATTTAAAATTATTTTATTTTTTCAGCGATTATTGAAACTTCCATTCTCATTATGCTTTTTCCTTTAAATTTAACATTTTTAAAAATTCTAATAAATCCTGAATTTTCAATAAAAGAATATATAACGCTTGGAAGTCGGAAGTTAGGAAAAATCTGGTTTAATTTACTCAATACAATAAAAGGAACTGGCGAAACAAAATTTGAGAATCCATAATTCTTTAAAGTTTCAATGACTTCTTTAAAAGTGGTTTCATCAAGATGTAAACAATTAGCTTTAGTTTTTCCTCTATGCGTATTATCTTTTAATATGGTCCAATCTGTTGGTCCAAAAAGTCTATTTGGAATAATCAAAATTAGCCTACCTCCTATTTCTAAGCTGTTAGAAATAGAACTTAAAAACAAATCCTTATCGGCTAAAGAAATATGCTCGTAAACATTATCCAAAATTGCTACTTCAAATTTCTCTGGAAGCTCAAAATCAACCACATTTCTTTGAAAACATTTTACTTCTTTTGAAAATGAATCATTTGGTAAAACAGGAGCTTTTACGTCTAAACCGTATAAAGATTTATAGGGAAGACCCGATTTAGCAATTGCGTAAAGAAAAGCACCACTGCCACTTCCTATATCCAAAATGGACTTACCAACTACATCTTTTTTGAAAATATTTAATATTTTACCTTTTGCCTTAACTAATACTTCAAAATAATTTTTTGAATATGGTTCAAGCAATTCGGCTGATTTGGTATAAACAAAACTATATAATCCCTGACGTATATTGAAATCTGATTCATTTGAAATTTTATCAAAGAAATTCTTTTCGAGTGCATACATTTCAGAAAGAACTTCAGAAGGAATCCCAGATTTATCAGAAAAGTATTTTAGATTTATTAAATCGTCCGAAAGCATAAAGAAGGCCTATTTATTATTTTTAATTGAACCCTGTGAAATTGCTAATCAAAAATTTGCCCAAATTTAAAAATAACTAACTAGAGATTTACAAAAAAACATAAAAATAAAAATAATACTTTTTATTGTTGAAAAACTGAAGTTTATTTGTCAGGATTTTACAATACCAATACTTAATATTTAATCTTAAAATCTTGATTTAAATGTATAATGATGAAAGTTACCAAAAACACCAAGATTTTATCGATAAAAAAATAGATAAAAATTACATCAAAATGCTTTTTGATGAAAATAACCCAATTAATTATTTTAATTTAAGTTTTTTCAAAAATATAGATCCTTTGATTTATAAAAACGAGAGATGGCTGACTGTTGGAGATTTTTCAGGAATTGATGCTGCTTATATTAAAAAAAAAGGGGGTTACACAGTAGCCTCGGATTTGAGTTTAAAGACTTTAGAAGAAACCGTTTTGCCTTTAGGTTTAATTGATGAATGTTCTCTCCAAAATGTTGAAAAAATAAGTTTCAATGACAATTCATTTGACTATGTATGCTGTAAAGAAGCATACCATCATTTTCCTAGACCTCCTTTAGGCTTTTATGAGATGATTAGAGTTGCTAAAAAAGGGGTAATTGTAATTGAACCAAATGACATTGGTATTTCTTATCCCATTTTATCTTTTATTAGAAATTTGTTGGACCGCATAAATACCGGATTATTAAAAACCATATGGAAGAATCAATATTCTTACGAAATTGTCGGGAATTACGTATATAAAATTTCTTTCAGAGAATTCGAAAAAATGGCAGTTGGGTTAGACTTGCCAATGATAGCAGTAAAAGGGTTTAACTCGGCAATGGGAGCTAGATGGCAGTCTAAATATATTCAATTTATAAAGAGGAATTTAAATGATATTCTTTGTAAGTTAACGATTATTCCATATCAACATCTCTCCATTATTGTTTTCAAAGAACTACCTAATCTTGATACTATAAAAAATTTAAAATCAAGTAATTATAGGTTATACAGTTTGCCAAAAAATCCCTACACCTAAAAACATATGGTATTTAAGTATTAATAGGACATAATTTTATCTTTTTATTAAGAAAATATAAATTTATTCCGTTACATTTTAATCAAATAAAAGCATAAGTAAGAAAAAATACAAAATCTATAACAACTTAATTAAGAGCTAATAATACATAATTTAAATTGCTTTTGTTTATATTTCTGATTATTCCAAAAATGATATATGATTTATGAAAAACTGCCCTGAATGCGGAAACATTATATTAGGTAGAATAGACAAAAAATTTTGTTCTGATATGTGCAGGAACAATTTTAATAATAAGCTAAAGGCAGTTGATGTAAACTATGTTCGCAATATCAACAATATCCTAAAAAAGAACAGAAGGATTTTAGAAGCTATTTGCCCAGAGGAAAAACATAAAACTACAAGAAACACCTTAATGAAAAAAGGATTTGATTTTAGTTATATCACCCACCAAAGAAAAACGCAAGCAGGCTCTGTTTATTTTTTTATTTATGATTTTGGTTATTTAGAACTCGACAATGATTTCTTTTTAATAGTAAAAGACAATAGAAATAAAGATTAATCGTATTGTGTCTTTAATGTGTATTTTAAAGTTAATCAGATTATATGAGAAAATTGCTTTTGGGATTCTTGATTTTGTTTACAGTAAGTTCTTGCCAAAAAAAAATTGGGGGTTTTCAAGCCTCAAAAAAAGAAAATTTTAGTGCTCCAATTAAAATAACGAAAATAGAAGAAACCCCGAAACCTCAAGAATTGGTTTTAGCTGAAGAACTGTTGGATGCTTCGAATGAATCTGGGTTTAAAGTAATCGATAATGCCAAAGAAAAAAGTGAGATTTATGGTAATATAAGAAGCATTGAAAACAAAACCAAGTCTTATTCTACGATTACCAAAAACCCTTTTAACTTAAAAACGCAAGAAAAAGATAAAATAAAAAAAAGAATTAGGCGAAATCCTGTTTTCAACGACAGCCTTAAAATGGGATTTGTATTACTCTTTATCGCAATCGGACTTTCGTTTTTACCTGTTATTGAGCTTACCTTACTTTTTGGAATTGTTGCCTTGATATTTCTATTTATAGGCCTTAAGAAGTTTTTTAAAAGAAGAGTAAAAGAAAAAAACAAAAGAATAAGAAAAGAGAATAACGAAATAAGGCAACGAAAAATCAAAGACTTATTTCAAAAGTAAAAAATACTTAAGCGAATAAATCAAACTTTATAGCTCCTATGAGCATCCAATTTCAAAAACACAAATAAAAGCATTGTGAATGACATTAACGAAGACCCCCCAGAACTAATAAATGGCAGTGGAATTCCGATTACCGGCATTAATCCAATGGTCATTCCTATATTTACCAATAAATGAAAAAACAAAATACTAGCTACCCCATAACCATAAATTCGGGCAAACTTACTTTTTTGTTTCTCAGCTAAACTCAAAATTCTAGTCAATAACACCAAAAAAAGACCAATTACCACTAAACTACCAATAAAACCCCACTCTTCCCCTACAGTACAAAAAATAAAATCAGTAGATTGCTCGGGTACAAAATCAAATTTCGTTTGAGTGCCTTGTAAGTACCCTTTGCCCGAAAATCCTCCGCTCCCAATTGCAATTTTTGATTGAATTACATTCCAACCATCCCCTTTTGGATCTGAGTCTGGATTTACAAGAATTTTTATTCTACTTTGCTGGTGAGGAGCCAAAACATTATTTAAAATAAAATCAACGGTTAAAACAAAACCAGAAAATAAAATGAAAAGACCGATGATTCTTCTCAAATTTTGTTTATTTCGTTCATACCTTTTTAGGAAAAGATACCAAAACAAAATACTTAAAAGCGCTAATCCTAAAACCACCACCCAATTGGGGAAAATTAAAGCAAAAATCAATAATGTAATAAATGAAAGCATTAAAGCTGGATAAACTCCTGGAAGACCCTCTCTGTATAATACTATTAATAAAGCTGCAAATGTTAAAGCAGAACCGGTTTCTTTCTGCAAAATAATTATAATAGGGGGAACAATAATGAATAATCCTGCTTTCAATGCATATTGTAGCTTCGAAACATTCACTCCTTGTGTACTTAAAAATTTTGCTAGAGCCATTACTGTAAAAGTTTTAGCAAACTCTGCGGGTTGTAATGAAAAGCTACCAAATTTTATCCAAGATTTTGAACCATTAATATTACTGCCTAAAAAAATTGTAGCAATTAAAACTATGATCCATATCCCATAAAAAATATAAGCAAAAGTATCGTATACCTTAAAGTCCACAAACAGAATTATCATAATAAGTATGAATGCGACCATCATAAATAATATCTGCCTGCCTCCATTATGCTCCAAGGAAAAAATAGATTTTGGATCATCAATATTATATACAGCAGCATAAACGTTTGCTAAGCCAATACCAAGTAATGCAATATATATGAGTACTGTGGTCCAATCTATTCCTTGTTTAATATCAATATCTTTTGCCATTTTTTTAATCTTGTTTTACTGCGTCTTTTCTCGAATTAATAGATGCGGTAGTAGAATATCTAGCTGAAATAATCTGTTCTTTATAGGCTTGCCTTTCAACTTTTCCTTTCAAGTATTGTTCAATCATTAATCCACAAATTGGTGCTGATGCTGTACCACCATACCCCCCATTTTCAACTACCACTGCAATTGCAATCTTTGGATTATATCTGGGGGCCAATGCTAAGAAAATGGCACTATCTTTACCTCTCTTATTTTGTGAAGTTCCAGTTTTTCCACATACCTCTATTCTTTCTACTTGGGCTGAGCGTCCTGTTCCTGCATTAACTACTAGTAACATTCCTTTAAGAATTTCCTCAAAATGCATATTCTTGATTCCAGTCTTATTAGTTACTAAATCTAAGGTACTATTATGAGATTTACCAATACCCATATACTTAACTAAATGAGGCGTTCGCCAATATCCCCTATTAGCTAGAGTTGCGGCCAAATTAGCAATTTTTAACACGTTTACTCCGTATTCTCCCTCACCAATACTTAAAGAATAAATATTTGAAAATTTCCATTGGCTTTTGCCATACACTTTGTCATATCGCTCTACATTTGGTAAAACTCCTTTGGTTTCGTTAGGTAAATCTATTCCCAATTTCTTCCCAAATCCAAATTTAGAAACTATATCATACCAAGATTTTAACCCTACTCTTGCTGATTTATATGGACTTGTTTCTGAATTATTACCAATAATCTTTCTAAAAACATTATAAAAATAGGGGTTACTAGACAGCTGAATAGCATTGTATAGGTTTGCGGCCTCATAAGCTCCGCTATGATATGCAAACATAGTAGGTGCACCAACAAATGAAGTGTTTGTTTTTATTACACCCATTTCTAGCCCTACTGCTGCTTGAACCAATTTAAAAGTAGAACCAGGTCTATAAAAAGAAGATATTGCCCTATTGTTTAAGGGTTTGTCAGGATTTCTAGTTAAAACCTTATAATTTTTCGAAAATTCTCTTCCAGATAATAAACTAGGATCATACGTTGGATAAGATCCGATGGCTAAAATCTCACCAGTAGATGGCTCTATAGCTACTACCGCGCCTACTTTGCCCGTAAATAAACTATCTGCAAGTTGTTGCAATTTTAAATCAATGGTAGTGTATAAATTTTTCCCAATCACTGCTAAAGTATCATATTCTCCATTTGCATAGGCTCCTTTATCTTCTCCTTTTACATTCATTAGCGTAAATTTCACCCCTCTTATTCCTCTTAAATCATTTTCATAAAATTTTTCTAAACCAGATAGTCCAATATAATCTCCTTTATTATAATAGTCTTGTTCCTGCTCTAAAAACATTTTTTCCGGTATTTCTCCAATGTATCCTAATGAATTTGCCAAAGTGTTTCCAGGGTAAGTCCTGAAGAAAGATTGCTTAAACATAAACCCGGGATATTGGATCATAGCATCAGCAACACTCGCATATTCTTGCTTAGAAAGTTGTCTTAAAAAAATATAGGCTCTATCTTTTGAATATTCTTTTGCTAAAACTAGCGTACTATCAAAATAAGTTTTTGAAATATTGAATAATTGACAAAAAGAAAGCGTATCCATACTTCTAACCTTCTTGGGAATTACATACATGTCATACACTTCTTCATTGGCAACAATCAATTTACCAGTTCTATCATAAATTTGACCCCTCAAAGGAATATTTATTTCTCTTCGGATGGAATTTAAGGAGCCTAATGAATGATATCTAGGGTCTAAAATTTGGAGATAAAACAATCTAAGAAGGTAGATTAGGCCTATTGTGTAAAAGAAAAATAAAATAGTGGGCTTACGGCTTTCGTACATTTAATTCACAAGTTAAAAATCATACAAATTTCATAAAAAAAAAGCTTAAACAATACCAATTTTCAAAAAAAACTACAGAATTAAAAATAATAAAAAAAAGGCTAAAATCTTCTTAAAATAATCATATTTAATAATTTTTGTTCTAACTATTTTTTATTATTTCACTTAAAGGATTTGCCAAAATAAATATTTAATTTTACATCCAAAATAAAAAAAATATTTGGATTTTTTTGAAGTTTCCGAAACCGACTATCCTAAAATTGCAAAAGACATTTTAGAATTTTCTCACAAACATCTTATTTGGACTTTTGTAGGAAACTTGGGGGCTGGAAAAACAACATTAATTAAATCACTTGCAAAGGCAATGAATATTGATGATAAAGTTCAAAGCCCAACATTTTCATTAGTTAATCAATACGGTCAAAAAATTTACCATTTTGATTGTTATAGATTAAATTCGTTAAATGAAGCGCTAGATTTTGGAATGGAAGAATATTTAGAGTCTGACAAATATTGCTGGATAGAATGGCCAGAAAAAGTTGAAAGTATTTTACCTAAACCATATGTAGAGATAAAAATTGAATATGGTAAAAACCTAACAAGGAACATCAGTTTACAAATTAAAGATTAAATGTCTAAGGAAACCTTAAAAAATCTTGCTCAGCAATCTTCAATTGCACCTTTAGAATCACCATTCGCTTTGAAGAAAAGTGAAAATGTAATTTCAATTGGGTTGCCAAAGGAGCTTTCAAAAAATGAAAAAAGAATTGCCTTAACGCCAGATGCTGTTGCACTTTTAGTCAAAAATAATTTAGAAGTTTCGGTTGAAGTTGGTGCAGGCTTAAAATCTAATTTCAGTGATCAGGACTACGCAAATGCTGGAGCTAGAATTTCCTATTCACATAAAGAAATTTTCGAAAATGACATAATTCTTAAAATAGAGCCCTTGGCTTCAGAAGAGTTTGAATTCATAAAACCTCAAAGCACCATAATCTCAACATTAAATCTTCCAACACTTAACCAAGAATACTTCAATAATTTAAATTCTAAAAAAATTACCAGTATTGCATTTGAGTTTATTGAAGACAAAGTGGAAGAATTCCCGATTATTAGAGCCATGAGCGAGATTGCTGGTAGTACCGTATTGTTAATTGCTGCGGAGTATTTAAGTAGCGTTCATAATGGAAGAGGAATAATAATAGGTGGAATAACTGGTGTTCCTCCCACAAACGTTGTAATAATTGGGGCTGGAACCGTTGCGGAATTTGCGGTAAGATCTTCTTTAGGGCTTGGTGCAAATATAAAAGTTTTTGACAGACAACTTTACAGGCTTCAAAGACTTCAATATGCAGTTGGGGCTAGAATTTTTACTTCAATTATTGATTCTGAAAACTTAAGTAATGCTATAAAAGAAGCAGATGTGGTTATAGGAGCATTAAGAAGTGAAACCGGTGTTTCACCTGTTGTAGTGTCTGAAGAAATGGTTGCATCAATGAAACCAAATTCTGTAATAATTGATGTGGCAATTGACCAGGGGGGGTGCTTTGAAACCTCCAATATGACTACACACGATTTTCCTGTATTTAAAAAATATGATGTTATTCATTATTGTGTGCCAAACATTGCATCAAGATTTGCACACACAGCCAGTATAGCACTTAGCAATATTTTCACTCCATTTTTAATAAAAACGGAAGGCCTAGGGGGAATAAGTGAAATGATTTACCAAAACAAATGGTTTATGAAAGGAGTAGTTTGCCATCAAGGAAGTTTGACAAATTTAAATTTAGCTAAGAAATTTAACTTAAAATACAAGGATTTAGGACTTATACTTTCAGCAAGATTCTAAAAAATTACAAAAAAATGATAAATCATAGTAATGAAAATGCACTTTTAGATGATGCAAATTCACCAGAAATTGATAATAAATTAATGGGTAAAGTCTCCTCAGATTTTATAATGGTATCAGATCACTTAAAAGAGGCTTCTTATCAAATCAGGAAACGAGATTTTTCAAAATTTCCAGTTTTTGTTATTTCAGAAAACCCAATAGAATTAGGCTCTGTATTATTTCATAAAAATGATTTTAAAACAGTTTTTGAGTATAATGCCTCGTTTTTTGAGGAGTTTTTAGAAAGGGGAATGATTGGTGAGGAATCAATAGAATTGTTTAAAGAAAATTATAGAGATGCGGATGAATTTTGCTGTTTGTTTTTAATAGACAAAGGTTTTGCTGGATTTATATATCTGCCCTATCCAATTGATTAAAAATTAGTTTAAAGTGTAATTTGTGGGAAACAATACATAGTATTTACAATGTTTGAGTGAATCTCTGCGCCTAAAGTTACTAGCTATTTTCTTTAACTGTTTTTGAATAACTTCTGGGTTTATTCCATAATAACTACACATATCCCACCTCGTATCTAGACAATTAACGACGGGGAAGCCTACCTTCTTTACCTTTTTTAAAGAATTAGAAGTTTTTTCTCATTTAAACCTTTTAGCTTAAAAAACTAAAATCTGTTGGAATGAAAGAATTCTAGTTTGACTTTGCACTTTATAATTATTATTATTTGAAGGCCTGCTTCAATAATACGCAAAAACCCCGAAAAGAACCAATTTCTTGGAATTTCGGGGTTTTGTCATTAAAAAATCTGCAAATCACAAAGGTTTAACCAAGATGATTATTTTAGAATTTTTTATCCTTCCCAGGAACAGGAATTGGATAAAATCCGTTAGTATCAGGTAATGTTTTTGGCATAGTGGCCCAAGTAAATGCTTCTGGTGCCAGATTCACTTCTGATTTAATTGCATCTTCCCATTTTATCTTTTGTCCGGTGTAAGTTGCCATTCTAC
>JANNWE010000773.1:0-1920 GCA_031414675.1 Cytophagaceae bacterium | reverse complement strand
TTTGCTGGATGGTGGAATAAAATTGCGATTGGTGATTTTAATAAGGACCAAAAGCCAGATATTCTAATCGGAAATCTTGGCCTAAATAGCCAGTTTAATGCCTCCATGGAAACACCAGTGGAGATGTATGCCAAAGATTTTGACAAAAACGGTTCAATTGACCCTATTTTATGTTATTATATTCAAGGAAAAAGCTATCCATTTGTGACAAGAGACGAATTGCTTAACCAACTCCCCTACCTCAAGCCCAATTACACCAGCTTCGAAAGTTTTTCAACTGTGGTTATGAAGGAGATATTTAAAAATAATGAATTAGAAGATGTACAAAGGTTAGAAGCCAATCGTATGGAAACCACACTTTTTCTAAGTTCTAAAGAAGGGAAATATAAAATTGCTCCACTTCCTATTCAAGCTCAGTTTTCATCAGTTAATGCTATTTCTATTCAGGATTTCGATAAAGACGGTCATGAAGATGTACTTTTGGCTGGAAATAATAGCTATGCAAAACTAAGGTTAGGAAAATTTGACGCCAACTTTGGCATATTACTGAAAGGGGACGGAAAAGGCAGTTTTAAATATTTGATTCAAAACCAATCGGGCTTGAAACTATGGGGAGATGCAAGAAGTATGATAACACTAAATAATTCGGTCTATTTTGGAATGAACGGAGGAAAAATTTGGGGATATAGTTGGTGATCTTGATATAAAATACTGGAAGAGAAAGCAAGGCAATATTTTGAAAAATCTAACTTAAAAGTAGGGCGGTACATTTAATTAATGGAATTTACCTTTTAAAATGAAATTCTTTAACTATCTTTTTTTACTTTTTGGTTTTTGGGGATGCACTAGCAGTACAGAAGATGCTTATCCAGAACTGTCATTTGGAAATCCATCGATGGTAAAAATGGAAGGTTTTAACGGTAATATGATGGAGCCTTTTATTTCAAGAGATGGAAATCTACTTTTTTTTAACAATCTGAATAACAAATCTGAAAACACCAATTTACACTGGTCAAGTAAAATAAATGATTCCAATTTTAAATATCAAGGTGAAATAAGCGGAGTGAACACTATTGACTTAGAGGGTGTGCCGACCCTTGACAATTCGGGTAATTTCTATTTTGTTTCTACCAGAGATTATCCCAAAACACTTTCAACCTTATATCAATGCAAATTCAATAACGGAAAAGCCAGCGAGGTAAAATTAATGGAGGGAATTTCCAGATTACAAGGTGGATGGGTAAATTTCGATGTAGAAGTGAGTGCCGACGGGCAATACCTTTATTTTGTTGATGCTCGGTTCGACCAGCTTGGAGGCCCTTATTCAGCGGATTTTGTTTTGGCTAAAAAAACTGGAACTTCATTTGAAAGAATGAATAATAGCGATGAAATCTTTAAAAATATCAATACTTTCGAATATTTAGAATATGCAGCTTGTATATCAGAAAACCAACTGGAGCTATATTTTACTCGTACTAAAGCTCCAATAAGCCTTGTTTCTATACCAGAAATGATGGTGGCAACTAGAAAGTCTTTAAATGAACCGTTCGAAACTCCAAAAAAAATACTAAATATAAGTGGATTTGCAGAAGCTTTTACAATCGCCCCTGATTCCAAAAAACTATATTACCACCAAAAAGTCGGTGATAAATTTACTCTAAAAATGATACAAAAAAATTAATATGCTTGTACTATCTAAGAAATAATGATAATTTCATGAATAAAATCAAAAAACATGGATTTAAAAAATATCAAAAAAGAATACAGCAACGGGGAGATAACCATAGTATGGCAATCTAGTAAATGTATACATTCTGCGGTATGTGTTAAAAACTTGCCTTCGGTTTTTAGACCGAAAGAATCGCCTTGGATTCAAATAGACGGTGCCTCTAAAACTGAAATAATAGAAACAGTAAAAAA
>JANNWE010000772.1:0-6598 GCA_031414675.1 Cytophagaceae bacterium | reverse complement strand
TAATTGAATTGAACACTAAAAGTATAATAAAGCAAAAAAGATATTTTTTTATTGTATAAAGGGTCTTAATTCTCTTCCCATCTAACAGATGAAAATCTGTGTAGTTATTATACCTTCTAAAAAGAAGGATTTCTTGAGATTTTGGTAGTTTTGAGGGATTCAAGGTTTGCAAAATTTAAATTGTGGCTTATTAAATATTTTACAAAACTAGATTCTTTCATGTAGTTGTAAAATACCCCATTTGGGGTATTTTAGTATTTATCAAACCGCTTGATTATGAGACAGAAAGAACCTATTTACCTCCTCTTGATATCTTTTGTATTCCCATAAGAACGGACTTCGAACTTCTGCCAAGTGGCTGGCATTCCAAGGATTAATATAAAGTTGGTACCTTAATCCATAATTATATATTACTTCCCTAAAGGCTTTAAAACCCATGTGTTCATAAAACTTCAACAATCGGGATTCACATTCCATTAAAGCCAAGCTTGAACCTTCTAAAAGGGCTTGTTTATATATTTGAGTTATCAGTCCATAAGCTGCTCGACTATTTCTATACGCTGGCAGAACTGCTAGTCGATCAGATAATCCTATTTTGGACTTTGAGATTGGCATACTTAGTCCCCAATAAGCTTCTATTTCTGAGTTAAAATGCACAAAAGTGCATCTAACTGTTCCTAAAACTTGACCTTCTTTTTCTACATATAGAACCGTAGCTTCTTTGTCAATATTTTCTTCGTTCTCAAACAAATAATCTTTGCCTAATTCTTTAAAATTTACAAGATACCTAAGCTCTCTTACAGCTTTCAATTCTGTTTCTGTTTTGGCTATTTTTACATTCATGGCTTTAAATAAGTTTTCCTGTGATTATCCAATCATATATAGTGTTGGCATATAGCCAAGTAGCTCTTTTGGCCCCTTCGAGAATTTGAGTTTGATGTAGTTCAGAAAAATTTTCATAAGCTAAGACATCTAAGATTTGAGCCCCATGAGGCAATTCCTCGTGCATGTGCACCAGAGTGAAAGAACTGTTTCTTTTATTTATGAAATCGGCCTCTGCAAATAAATCTTTAATGATGGGAGCAGCATAATTTCCAATATTTTCTAAAATTGCGGTGGCTCCAAGACGTTCCATTGGTTTAACAGGCAATATAGATTTTTGATAGGCCCACCATAGTTCCACTACAAATGGCATACTCCCAGTTTCACTGCCAAGTTCTTTGAGATCTTTTTCAGCCAATTTATAATGCATTTCTTCTTCATATCCGAAGTTCACCAAAAACGGCCTCAGCTTCTTGTAGGGCCGAGTATCTTCGTGTGCAGCCATGGCCAAGAATGTGTTTTGAACTCCCTTAGTTAGATGATATTGAATTTGTAAATATCTTATGTATTGATCTATTTCTAGACCATTCCAAAGATTATTGGTTAGTTTGTCGGCAAAAAGTATATTTGCTTTTTGTACAATGCTTTGTAAGGCCTTTGCAAATGGAGCCAATGATACAGGCGAGGTTTTGAATAATTTTGGGCTTGCTACCATGATATTGAAATTTTATGATGAAACTTTCACTTCGGTTTCCTTCGTGATTTAACATTTCAAAATTCCGACAATTTTGGTTGGCTTTTTAGCCCCAAAACACCCATTTCAAAAGGGTATTTTATCTGGGTGTTTTTCCCATTTAAGGTTTGAGTATGTCTTTTAGTTCTGTCACATGGGATATACCCAATTTGGTGTAAATATTCTTTCTATGGGTTTTGATGGTGTGGAAACTGAGTCTAAGTTTTTCTGCTATTTCATTATTATTCAGCCCATTGCAAATTTCTTTTGATATTTCGATCTCTCTTTCGCTTAGTTTATGTTTGGCTCCAAAAGCATCTTTTAATACGGGAATTTTCTCCCCTTTAATTTTCATAAAACAAGTTCCTCCATGTAATACTGCACTAATTCCTTGTAATAATTCGTCGAAATCACAATCTTTTAGTAAATACCCATCCATACCTACATCTTTAGCATTTTGGAGAAAGGCGGCGTGCTCATACATGGTCAGCATTATTATCTTTAAATGAAGGAAATCAACTTTCAGTTTTTTCCCAAGATCTATCCCATTGATGCCAGCCAGATTAATATCCAGCAGAATTAATTGAGGAGATTGAGCTTGAATGGTAGAATTAATCTCATTTAATTCTTTTAATGGGCCAAATATATGATAATCAGTCTGTTTTAAAAGTAATTCTTTAAGACCTAATCCAAACAATTGGTGATCGTCAACAATTATAATTTTAATTTCGCTCATAGGGAATTTCCAAAATTATTGTTGTGCCTTTTGAATTTGAATCAAAAGTAAGCACTCCTCCCATATTTTGAGCTCTTGCAAGCATATTTTTAATGCCTAATCCTTTATTAATTGTATGTATATCAAAGCCTATCCCATTTTCTTCAATCATAAGGGTTAGTTCATTTTCATTTTGAATTAATTGGACTAGAACTCGGGTAGCTTGGCTATGTTTTAATATATTTTGAATACATTCTGAAAGGATCCTATATATATGAAGTGATGTATTTGGTTTTAAGTTTAAATTTCTGGTTTCTTCCATATATTCGAACTTGACTTTTTCGGAATGGTTAGTTCTTATCAAATCTTTAATTGAATCAACTAATCCTATTCTTTCAAAATCTGGTGGCATCAATGCATGTGAAATTCTACGAAGGTCATCCCCAGATTTTTGTGTCAATTCACGAATCAATATTTCATCTTCTTTGCTTAAATGCGTAGCTATTTTTGATAAAATCATATTCTTTAAGCTTGCCAAAGTACCACCTAAATCATCATGAAGATCTCTAGCAATACGTTTTTGTTCATTTTCTTGTATTTCTATTCGAGATTCTAACATTTCTAATTCGGTTTTCAGCAATTTGGCCTGAATTTGTTTACTTAAATAACGCTCTCTAAAAATTAAGGCAAAAAGAATGTAGAGCATTTCCACACATATAGATATGCGAAATGCTTCAAAAAACGAATCGGGTACCTCAATTATTCCAAAAACATTGGTAAGACCTTCTATCATGCCTGAACATATGAGAGGCATTGCCATGAAGAAGTAGATTCGAGTTAAAAAACTTCTTTTGAAATTCACGAGAAGATACCAAATAAGGTAAAAAATAGTAATTAAGAAAAATGCCAATTTGATATAAAGCAATTGTTCAATAGCTGACCAAGCTGGAAATAATGATATGAAGATGGTGACTGCAAAAAGCACATCTATTAGCTTTGAAATAGGTTTGTTTCTATATTTCTGCTTTGGGTCAATAAATGATGTGCCAAATTTTACAAAAGTATACGTGCTGATAAAGATAAAAATATTGACAAAATAATTAATAACTACAGGATGGTCTTCAGTAAAATATGCAGGAGAAGAAATTCGGATAGTATAGAAAATTAAAAAATTGACCGCATAAATAAGATAAAAAATTAAAGTACGTCTATCTTCTCTTTTCGAATAGAAAAGGTTATATAAACAATACAGAATGGCTGTTATTAAGGCCATGGTTACTAATCCATCATAAAAGAGGTAAGAATAATAGTGCTTATAAAATTGCTGTTTGTCAAAGAGATTTAAAGGCAACTTAAGCACTTGATATTCATTTCGAATTCTATAATAAACGGTATCCAATGATTGAGGCCTAAGCAAAACTTGAAAGGCGTGTAAATAGGTTGGAAGTTCCCTATTTTGAATTGCCTTTCCCCAACCAGCTTCTTTCTTCTGCCATTTTTCTGCAGCTTTATGAAAAAAATCAACTTTTTCAAGGATAATCTGGTCAGTGCTTAAAATAGCGTTTTGATGCTGATTAGTATTGTTTTTCAAAACTAAACGAATCCATACGTTTTTCCTCAAATGTCCAAATCCAATTTTAGAACCTTTAAATTTATTGAATGAATTGCTGGTAATAATTTCGTTAAAAGCAAGTTTGTTTGTTCTATCAATTTTGTATTCAATGGACTGAACTGAAATTTTCTCAGGTATTTTATTTATTACTTGTTGTTCTTGGTGTGTGCATGAGCTTAGTAATGACAAAAGGAGGGTGATTTGCCAGAAATAGAAATTGCAACTTTTTTTTGCTTTCGGTTTAATAATTTTTGAGGGATTTGGTTTCAAAATTAAACATTATATATGGATTTTTGACTTTTGAAATCTTGTTTTTTGTAATAGGGTGTTTTTCACATAAATTTTTTGGTAGTTTTCATTACTTTTGAAAAAATATTTGAAAAATGAATTTGAAAATAATATCTATAATTTTTGTTGTTTTATTATTATTTATAAGCTCATTTAAACCTGGAGGCAAAGGAATTTTTGATTTCTTAGAGAGTGTAAAAAAATTCCCAATTTCAGTTGATCCATCAATTAGCCCTGAGAGCGCAAAATTAATGTATAAATTAGAGAATGATAAACTAGACTTAACTCCAACTCAAATAAATTCTGAAAAAATAATTTTTGATTATCGAAATCAGGATTTACATATTAAAAAGGATGTTTTAAAAAGACTTTTAGATAGAATAAAATCTATAGACTCATTAGGTTATTTTTATGTTTATTTTGAGATGCAAAAAAATCAAAGCACATACAATAATTTTTCAATTACATTAACTGGTTTAGGAAGGGATAAAAAGCCAATTAAAATTAATCCATTGTTTATTGGTAGATTTAATTCATCACTTTCTAGTAAAAATAACTATTTAGATGTTATAAATAAATTAAACCAAACTGAAATGAGTTACTTTTATAAGCCATCAAATAATTTAGGGGGTGTTGTTTTTGATTTGAATGGATATATTAAATGGATTAATAATTATAAGTGTATTTATATATATCCAGTGTTGGAAACAAATCTTGGAAATCCATTTTTATCTGTAGTATTTTCAAATGTTACAAATTTAGATAATGTGGTTTCGAAAAGTGAAAATTTAGTGGAGGATGCTTCTTTCGCAGATCGAGGGCAATCCTGCTGTCAATAATCATTATGGTTTTAAATTATATTTATTTAGGCACTCTTTTATTTTGTTTCTTAACTGGGACTCTTTCTTTTTGTTTCCTTGGAAAGGAATCTAAAATAATTTACTTTTTGATTTTTATCACAATTATTATCGAATCAATAGGGTTCTATAATCAACATATTTCAATTGAGCGAAAGATTAACCCATTAGTGTACCAAATTTTTTCTCCTTTGGAAGCAATTCTAATTGGGGCATATTTTTTTAGTATTATCGAAAAAAAATATCTTAGAAATCTTGTTGTTTTTCTTACAATCGTTGACCTGATTATTTTCGGATTTGATTTATTTTTTAACGACTATAAATCATTACAAAACTTTAAATTAAACCTTTTGCCTATGGGCTTTTATGTTATGTTTTGTATATTTTTTTATCAACAATTGTTACAATCTGATTTGGAAATAAGAACTAATCCATACTTTTGGATTGTTACAGGAATTCTATTTTTCAATACTTCCTTTTTCTTTTTGACAGGTTTTATTAACTACATAAGAGAAAGAAATTTGGTACTTGCTAAAAAACTTTTTTCCCTCAATCACCTAATTAATATTTTTTATTACTCACTAATAACTTACGGTTTCATATGTCAGAGGATACCAGCGAAGTCGTCGTCATAGTTTTAGCAGGCACATTTTTAATGATGTTATTGGTGATTTTCATCATTTCTTTTTTTTTCATTCACCAAAAACGACAACAAGCACACAAACTCGAAAAAGCCGCTATAAAAGCCCAATTCGAACAAGAAATCCTCAATGCAGAAAACGAAATCCAAGATTCCACCATGAAACACATCAGTCGTGAGCTGCATGATAATGTTGGGCAAATGTTGACTTTGGTTAAAATACAACTCAATAATCTATCGGAAGAAGCACCTGAAAACAAACGAATTATTGATTCTAAAGAGTTTATTACTACTGCTTTGACAGACATTAGGGCATTGTCTAAAAGTTTGAATAGTGACAATTTGCTACAAGAGGGCCTTGAAAAAGCAATAACATTTGAATTAGAACGTTTAAAAAAACTTGGAAATTATAATGTGAATTTTTCCACAAATATTGGAAATGTATTCCTTAATCATAAAAATGAAGTTTTGATATTTAGAATATTTCAAGAACTGCTCCAAAACTGTCTCAAACACGCTAAAGCAAAAAATATCGAAGTTAATTTGGAAGAGACAAACCAATGCCTTAATTTGGATGTGGTTGACGATGGCATTGGATTCGATTTCGAAGCAAAAATCAAGCTAGGGGGATATGAAAGTGGGGCAGGTTTAAAAAATCTTATACACAGAGCAAACTTGATGCAGGGTACATTGATTTTCGAGCGAGGTAAGGTCAGCGGTACTAAAGCCTTATTATCCATTCCCGTTTAAAAAAAGCTATGACAACTATTGCCTTGGCAGATGACCACCACCTGGTTCGCAATGCCCTTGTGGAACTTATCAACCGTTTCCAAGGGTTTCAGGTTATTTTTGATATGGCCAACGGCCAACAATTTATTGATCATTTAAAAGATAATCCAGCTCCAGATATTGCTTTAATAGACATCAATAT
>JANNWE010000771.1:0-4743 GCA_031414675.1 Cytophagaceae bacterium | reverse complement strand
GCTCCTGCTGCTGCTGCTGCTGCTGATTTGGATCCATCGGATGCTACCACATTGTAGCTTTAGAATTTTTATTTACATTAATTTGAGGAGCAACATCTGTACTTAAAGAAGAGAAATAAGAATTAGTTTGAAGTTTAGCATCTACCCAAACTCGTTTTTGAGTATTTGAACTAAAACCTAATAAAGAATTAAAAGGATAGTATACAATACTTTGAGAAAAGCAAGTAATGGACCAAATAAAGAAAGTAATTAACAAAAGCCCTTTAGTTTTCAAAACTTAAAAATTTTATTTTTATAAATTAGGAGATCTGCTCCATTGCCAACAAATCTGCTAAATTACTTTTAGATTCGGCTGTAGTATTTTCTACAACTTCTTTAATTTGATTTACAACCTCAAAAAATACTTTAAGTTGTTCTTTAGAGATAACTTCTGAGATTTTATTATTAAATTCAATTACCCCAGTTCTTGCAAAACTTCGTTTCTTCTTTCCTAATTCAGTCAAAAATACATTAACAAAACGCTTATCATTTGGATCTGTTTCTCTGTAAATCCATTCCTTTTCTTCCAACGACTTTAGCATTCTGGTCAAGCTCCTAGGCTCCATACCGATAGAAGGACCAATTTTAGTAGCGGGAGTTCCTTTATCGAGATCGATATTTAATAAAACATAGCCTATTGACATAGTCATGTCTTCGCTAGCGGCATAAATATTATACATTCTGGAGATAGCGTGCCAGGTCCATTTAATATGGAAATCCAAGGTCTTCTCTTTTTTCATTTTTGGGGTAGTATTTTCCATATTTAATCACAAAAATAGGTTTAAAATAATATTATGCAAGCATACTATTAAAAAATGATTAGAAAATAGCACATGAAAATCTAAAAAGGCCAAGATTGCATCCTAGTTTTATTATCAAAAACTAGCGTTTTTTTCACAGATGGGTAGATGATATTTACTAAATTATTTTGATCAGAAAATAGGTCTACTAGAAGGGAATTGAAAAGCTTAAAGTCTTTTATTTGGGCACAATCTAAAATCTCAATATACACCCAAGTTGCTTCTGCCTCCTTTTCTTTTCCATAATAATTAATTTTTTTTACTTCTTTATTCCCAGAAACAATTGCAAAGTTCTTTTTTATATATAATTCTAATAAAGGCTCAACAACTTGGGTTTGGCCTTCTAAAGATATTAATTTGCCTCCATTAAGTTTGGTTAATGCTAACTCTAAATCATCTGTAAAAAGCCGTATGGAGACTTCCAATGATTTGTTTTTAGGGTTATAATTAATTTCTGTTAAAGATGTATGGTAGTCATGAAAAGAGTTCAGACTAAACAATGATACAATTAAGTATGCTACTATATACATCAAGAATATATTAAAACAACAATTTTATAGTATCATTAAACAACACATAGACCATAAGAGCTAACAATATAAAAGTGCCGATTTGCTGGGTACGTTCCATAAATTTTTCAGATGGTTTTCTGCCACTAATCATTTCATAAAACAATACAATTACATGACCGCCGTCTAGAGCAGGAATAGGCAAAGCGTTCATAAATGCCAAAGCCATGGAAAGCAATCCAGTTAATCGCCAAAATCTTTCCCAATCCCAATACCCGCCAAACATCTGAGATAAACCCACAGGACCGCTCAATGCATTTGAAGGTGATATATGTCCTTTAAAAATTCTAGCAAAGCCGTTAATTTGTTGAGGAATTACATTTAGAGCTTCTTTACTGCCTTCTTTAAAAGACTCTACTAGGCCAAAAGCTGTTTTAGTGGAACTTAATAGAAATTTCGGATTGAATCCTATAGTTGAATCTGAAGTTACTATTGGAGAAATACTTAATAATTGTCCTTTTCTATCTAATCCTAATACAATTTTTTTATTAGCAGCTTTTCTAATTAAGGGTTGAATTTGTTGATAATATGAAATTGGAGCTCCATTAAAACTTACTATTTTATCTCCTTCTCTAAGTCCAGCTTTTTCTGCTGGCATGCCTTTAGCTACTTTTAGAATTTCAAAAGTCAATATTGGTTCGATAAATTGTGTTTTTTGAGCAATTTTATTTATCAATTCATTAGGTACAGGAATCTCACTCACTTTACCTTCTCTTTCAATAGTGAAAAGTGTATTTTCCTCGGTAATTGAGCCTCTTAATTCGCTAAAAGTTGAATAGTCTCTCCCATTTACTAAAAGTACCTTATCTCCTGTTTTGAGACCAATTTTTTCTGCTAATGGATATGCATATATTCCATTTTTATTTACTTCTTCTTTTGAGTAATCTTCTTCTCCCCAGGCATATTTTACTCCAGAATAAATTAATATTCCTAAAATTACATTTACAATAATTCCTCCAAGCATAACAAATAAACGTTGCCAAGCAGGCTTGGATCTAAACTCCCATGGCTCTGGAACAGCGGATAGTTGGGATGCATCTTTAGTTTCATCAATCATACCGGCTATATCAACATAGCCACCTAAAGGGAACCAACCTAAGCCGTATTCTGTGTCCCCTTTTTTTCTTTTCCAAAGTGCAAAATTTAAAACATTGGGTAATGGAAATAAAAAATCGAAAAAGATATAAAATTTGTTTACTCTGATTCCAAAAATACGAGCAAAAATAAAATGTCCAAACTCATGTAGACCTACTAAAATTGTTAGGGCGAGCAAAAGCTGAGCCGCCATTATTAATCCTTCCATAAATAATTAAAATTTGGCTGAGCCAAAAAATGTAATTTAGTTAAACGCTTATTGATTTGTAAAAAATAAACAATTTGCAAAAATCGCTATAAAAATTCAAAAAAAACTATAAACTGTTTTAAAAATAACAATTTATAAGAAGAAAAAAACTAGAAATTGAACAAAAAAAACACCCGCATCGGAAACCAACGCGGGTGTTACGCTACTAAATCCACACAACTTTGTACAAATATATACAATTTACTTTTACAATTCCAAATTTATGGGTGCATTTTTCAAATAATTGTCAGTCTTGCTTTTAGTTGAAAACTTCAAAAAAAATGACCTTTAAGCAAATTACTTAAAAGCCAAATTATAAGTTATAAAAAAATACCTTAGTAAGATACTAGATTTGAGGATTACTTAGGCTAGCACCCAAAAATTCTCTATTTAATCTAGCTATATTTTCTAGTGAAATTTCCTTAGGGCATTCTGCTGCACATGCTCCAGTATTTGTGCACGATCCAAATCCTTCAGCATCCATTTGAGCAACCATGGAAAGTGCCCTTTTTTCTCTTTCAGGCTGACCTTGTGGCAAAAGAGATAATTGGGAAACTTTAGCAGAGACAAATAACATAGCTGAAGCATTTTTACAAGCTGCCACACAAGCTCCACAACCAATACACGCTGCGGCGGCAAAGGCTTTGTCGGCATCATCTTTCCCAATTGGTAAATTATTTGCATCTTGAGCGTTTCCCGTATTAATTGAAACATATCCTCCAGCTGCCATAATTCTATCAAATGCAGAACGGTTAACCACTAAATCCTTGATTACAGGAAAAGCCGTAGCACGCCAAGGTTCTACCACAATGGTATCGCCGTTCGAAAAGCTTCTCATATGTAGTTGGCAAGTGGTAACACCATCAAGAGGACCATGCGGCTTTCCATTAATGTACATGGAGCACATTCCACATATACCCTCTCTACAGTCATGATCAAAGGCAATTGGTTCTTTTGCATCGGTAATTAGCTGTTCGTTTAAAACATCGAACATCTCCAAGAATGACATATCAGGAGAAACATTATTAACCGTATAATTTTCTAATTGACCAGATGTTTTGGCATTTTTTTGTTTCCAAACTTTTAAATTGATGGTCATATTTTCTGTACTCATAATTTTTGAAATTGAGCTAATGGTACTAATTATTTATAATTACGTTGGGCAATTTTGATATTTTCATATTTTAAATCCTCTTTATGAAGGTTCCATTGGCTTTCATCCGAATATTCCCATGCAGATACAAACATGAAATTTTCATCATCTCTTAGAGCCTCACCACCACCTTCTTGATATTCTTCTCTAAAATGCCCACCACAAGATTCGTTTCGATTTAATGCATCAACACACATCAACTCGCCTAGTTCAATAAAGTCAGCCACTCTTCCTGCTTTATCGAGTTCAGGATTGAACCCATCCGCATCACCCATTACTCTAACATCTGACCAAAACTCCTTTTTTAAAGCTTGGATTTCAGAAATGGCCTCTTTTAAGCCCGCTTCATTTCTTGCCATTCCGCACTTATTCCACATAATTTTCCCTAACCTTTTGTGGAATGATTCAGGAGATTGTTTCCCTTTAATGTTTAAAAAAGAATCTATTCTTTCTTTTACTGCTTTTTCGGCATCTACAAATGCTTGATGATCAGTAGAAATAGATTTGGTTTTAATATCGTTAGCTAAATAAGAACCAATGGTATATGGAATTACAAAATATCCATCGGACAAGCCTTGCATTAAAGCTGAAGCCCCTAATCTATTGGCTCCATGATCCGAAAAATTAGCTTCACCTAAAGCATACAAACCTGGCACAGTAGTCATTAAATTATAATCTACCCACAGGCCTCCCATAGTGTAATGCACTGCAGGATATATTTTCATGGGGACTTCATAAGGGTCTTCCCCAGTAATTTGTTTGTACATGTCAAACAGATTACCATATTCTTCTTTAACTAGTTCTTTTCCTAGGCGAGTAAGTGTTTCTAAATCTGGATTT
>JANNWE010000770.1:0-1793 GCA_031414675.1 Cytophagaceae bacterium | reverse complement strand
CAATAAGTTTAAGACAAATTGTCTTCAATGCTTAAATATTTTTCGAATTTATTATGAATAATAAGAATTAAAAGGCCAAATACTATAGCGGATACAATCAGGACAGTATTTAATAATCCAGTAACAGAAAATGATATTCTTATCAATATAGTTGAAATAATGAATCCTGAATTTCGAATAATTTGGTGAAATTCATCCGTGTGGAAAAAGGAAAACAACAATAAAATAACATCAACAATAATTAATATCGTAAAAAACTGCTCAAAAAATATATTATTTATATTTTTAAAAGAAATATTGGTATTTGATGCAGGATCTATTACCCCAAAAATCCAGTTTTGAAAAGAATAGACAGCTAAAAAAAGTATGACTAAAACTAGAATTATAGCTATTGTTTTTTTTAGTTTTATGAATTTTGCAATAGCATTTATTTGTCTGGAGTCTTTTTCATAGGTTCTATATTTTTTTCTGCTATTTTTTAAAAATAGAAAAATAAGTAGGAATAAAAATAAAGAGGCAATTATGTCGTAGGTAAATTGTAAATCATACTTTATTGTAAACCAATCATCAGATAGTTTTAAAGTGGAAAGGTCTTTAAATAATCTTCTGATGATTATGAGTGTTATTATTTCATATTGCTTGCCTATGTAAATGCTTATGGATTTTGGTAGATAGTGAATAAGAAGATATACCTCATAAACGAGAATAAAGGAAAATGGAGTATAAATGGCTGCAATGGGATTTTTTAGTAAATCGGGGGGAGAATTTAATGTAATAATTTTGAAATCAACGAGGTATATTATTGCTAAGTGGATGAGAAAGCTGGAAATTGCGATTATTAAGATAATTTCTTCACTCTTTTTTTTTGTTTTTTCAGAGAGAAGAAAGTGGTATAAGGTATTTATTTTATTATAGTTCATTTTGTTTTGCTAACATAAAAATGACAACAATTGTTTTAGACTACTTTTTGGAATTAAAGTTTTAAAATCTTTTTGTTAGTTAAACAAACATTTTAATTTACCATTCTTGTTTCATGATTTTATTTGTATTGAAGAAAAGAAAATGATTCATTTCTACCTAATATTGGAAGGCATTTATGTTTACCTAAATTTCAAAAAAAATAATTTTAACAAAAGATTTAAAAAATGGAATTTTTGTTTTTAAACATTATTTAAGATTTTTTTTCTTCTTAACTAAATTTTTTCTTCCAACCTAAATAAGCGTTTAGCTATTTTGTTTCCCATACCTCTTTGTCTGCTGCATTTAAATCTGTTTACTTCGCCTTCACACAGAGCTTTGTGTTTTGTTTTTCTAGACTTCATTCTTTTTCTCCACATACGAAAACTAGAAGGGATAGAATTTTTTCTCATAAATTCTATTACGTCTTTCTCCTTTAATCCAAATTGAAATTCTATGGCTTCAAAAGGAGTTCGGTCTTCCCATGCCATCTGAATGATTCGATCTATATCGTTTTCATTATAGCTTATTTTTTCTATTTGTTTGTCTTGTTGCTCTAAATACCAGCCTAGGGAGGGTAAACCACTGTAGGCACAAATCATATTTTGCTCGGTCATAATTTAAGTATATTTTTTTGCCTGAAAGTCTTAAATTTTAAACTACGATAAATCACAAAATGTTATAATATTAGAACTTTATTTATAATTTTAAAATAGGTAAACATTCCGGAAGTACATTTTATAGTTTTATATAGACTCAATTGTTTACTAAATAGGGCTTACTGAAAAAGTAAGCGTAGTGTTTTTGGGGAATTTAAGGATTCAATAATCCATCTT
>JANNWE010000769.1:0-2816 GCA_031414675.1 Cytophagaceae bacterium | reverse complement strand
AATGCATACAAAGACTTAGACTATCAAGTTGCAGCTGTTTCCAATTACCACAAAGTTTCGGAGCTTAAGCTCCCTGACGTAATAAAAATACCAACTTATGAGCATGGATATAATGTTACGAAAGCTCATCTTTTAGCCATTGATGCTTCCCAAACAGACTTATTGGATTTTCCAATTGGACAAACTCTTTCTCACAAGCAGGCTAGAGTTCAAAATATTAAAAAAAACGCCTCACTGGTAGCCCTAGCACACCCTGGTGTGAGAAATGCTTTTACAGAAAGTGATTTGAGACAATTGAAAGGGTATGATCTGTTTGAAGTTTTAAGTCCTTATTTTGAGTCTTTTCACCTCTGGGATTATGCCTTGAGCCAAGGAAATTTGTCTTGGCTTTTAGCCAATGACGACACCCATGACCTTGTGTCTCAACCTGCAGGAAGATTTTTTAATGTTATTTCTGCTTTGAAAAAAGACAAAAAAAGTGTCATTGAAGCACTTAAAGTAGGAAACCATGTGGCGTATGCCTCAGAAAAAGGAAAGACGGATGTTTTTTTGGAATACGTCAAACTCACAGATCAAAGACTTACCTATTCGTTTTCTGGAGATATACAAAACGTAAGCATAATCAGGAACAATAAAAAATACTCCATTCCTTCTACCGGTGAAATTAGTCTTGTTAAGGGCGAATTATACGTAAGGTTTGAAGTGAAGGGCATAAAATCAGTTTTATATACCAACCCAGTTTATAGAATTTCCGGTACAAACCTATCTACTTTTTCCAATATTCCGCACACAGTCAATTTGGGAAAAACATTTTTGTTTAGATTCAATTGCTTATTGGTTGGGTCTTCACTGATTTTTTTATTGTATTGGAAAAAAATCAGCAGCAGATTTCCAAAATGGAAAAGACCAAGTTTTTTTTGGAAAAAGAAAAAGTTTATGGGTAATTGAATAGAGGATTCTTTATTTGTTGTTTCATGCAAACAAAGGGTAATATCATTTTTAAAATCTGAAGACACTCTTTTTAAACTTCAAATAGTCATTGGTTCTTCTTCTACTCGACCTTTTCTAAAGGCGAGTTCACAAAGGAGGTCACAAGTTCTGCCTAAAATTCCTCGAAATACATTTGACTCCAAATTGACCTTTTAGGTTTCTATGTATTATCCAGCTCTATTAAACGAACATAATGTGATATAAGTTTGTGTTCCAAGTGTACTGAAAATCAACAACTTTATGGTAATATTCTAGATTTTGATAACCACTAGGCTTCTTTTGGTCTCAATTAATATTATTTTTTATAAAAAAAAATAAAATAATCAAATATTGCCAAATATAAATTGTGAGTTTTTCTCAGAAAAGAAATGGTTTCTTTTAATTAAATAAAAAGTAATAAATTGTTTTATAGAGAACTATAATAAACAAAGAAAATCGTATTATAGGTTGAAATAATTCTGTTTTTTTTTGAATTTTGCCTGATTTATTTTAAAAAAGTAAAAATAAGTAATTTAAAAATTGTAAGATTGCTTTTACTTTATCTTTAATATAGTCCGTTTTATTTAAGAGTCGTTTTAATATTTAATATTTTGGTATAGTCTCTTTAATGGGCCGGCTAGAGAATTTGATTCAATACTTCCTAGAGCTTCTCGAAAAATTAACTTTTGGTTTACACAAATCCAAAATTTCAGCAATTGTAAGACTAAAAAATCGCTGGAGATAAACTGTAAATACAATTAAATTCACCAATTAAGTACCAATGTCGTTTAGTTAAGCTCTGCTTTAAAGTCCCTCTCCTCGGGAGAAGGATTTAGGGTGAAGTTTAATGAAATACAAATTCTTTAACTAAACGACATTAAATTAAGTACCTAAAAAAACATTTACCATCTAAATCTTTAAAATCACCCCAAAACCAAAGGCAATCGTCTCTCCCGTTTTCCTGTCAAATTAAAAATAGCATTGCCTAAAGCTGGAGCGATGGGAGGTAAGCCTGGCTCGCCTACGCCACCTGGTTTTTCGTAGTTTTCTACGATGTGTATCTCCATTTTAGGAATTTCTGAGTTGCGCAATATTTTATAGTCATGGTAATTAGACTGCACACATTGGTTATTTTCAAATATAATTCCGCTTTTGGTAGCGGCTTGTATGCCCATAACAATGTTTCCTTCCGTTTGAGCTTTTACGTTGTCGGGATTAACAAACATTCCGCAATCTATAACAGAAATCACTTTGTTAATTTTTATACCTTTATCGGTCTTAGAAACAAAAACACAAGCAGCAGAAATGGAATCAAAAGAACGAAAAACAGCAATTCCTCTTGCTTGCCCAGGTGGTAAAGCAGTTTTATAATCGGCTTTTTCTGCTAAAAGATTTAAAACTTTAGTAAACCTTGGAGCATTTTTGAGCAAACTCAATCGATATTCTAAAGGGTCTTTTTTAGCTTCGTGGGCCATTTCATCTATAAAACATTCCTGTCCCCAACCAAAGTTAGATGCATACACGGAACGCCACCAAACTATTGGAATACTGGTTTTTACTCTTGAATAGGATACTTTGTTGATTCCAAATCCATATTCATGGTTTTCTTGGCTCAGTTCACCACTCAACCAATCGTCGGCTGTGTTGGGTCTCAGGCCATTAAAAACTTGCCCAACAATAGATTCCCCAATGGCTTGATGATGAAATGCTATTCCTTTTCCGTTTTCTACCACTCCTTGCATTCGACTCAACATGCCTGGACGGTAAGGCCCTTGTGTAATATCGTCTTCTTTAGTCCAAATTAACTTAACTGGTTTTTTTACTTTTCTTGCAATATCACATGCTTC
>JANNWE010000768.1:0-5272 GCA_031414675.1 Cytophagaceae bacterium | reverse complement strand
TGGGTACATTAAACGACGAAAGCTACGATAAGTCTATCCCCAAAATGGTACCGAGCGGTTTACAAGTAGGTGGCAATTTAAAATAAAGTTCTTTTCCAAAAAAATAGGACTAGACACACATTTAAAAAAAAATTAAGTCTTAGCACAATGATTATACTCATTTACATTTGAATAAAAATAAGTCATAATTGGTCAATAACTGAGTAAAAATCTAACCTAAGAAAAATTGTTTTGAGTAAATAAAAAAAACTTTAACTTTATTTCTAGCTCTTATTTTTGTTAGTCTTTATACACACAAATTTTGGCTAAATGTAGAAAGGTGTAAGGTAGTAAGCGAAACCACACACTTGTGTTTTTTTGTATTCGAAAATTTTTCGGAGGATATATGGGCAAATAGGATTAAGCGTCTGCAGAATTTAAAAGTGCATTCCCTATCTGGAGAAAAAGACTTAAAGCTTCAACTTTTAAAAGTGACACTTTTCCTATTCCAATAAAAGTAAAAACAGAAGGCAATTATCTATTAAGTATGGCTTTTAAAAACTCCATTATTGAACTTGAGGCCGATAAATTTAATGCGTATTTAAAAATGATGGTTCAAATAATATTTATGCGCTTCGAATACAAAATGGAGAACTGGATAAGCCTTCAAAAGAATTAAACCAAAGATGTGAAAAGTCATTAGTAGAAGTAGGTAAAAAAACAGACCAAACTTTTAGTAAAAACAAAGGAAAACCGTTGGAGATTATTGCAGTAAAAATCTATATTTGTTGAAAGTTGGACAAAACATGGCGGTTAAATTGTTATTCAAAAACTATCCTACAAAAACTTAAGACCTATAAAAACGGTATTTTAGACTTTATTTATACAAAAAAAGGATATTGGATGATAAGTTCCATAGACATGATAACATTTAAAAAAAATCCCGATGCTGAAATCAAAGCTATTGGGAAAATTAAACTTTTGAACTATAACATTTAAAAATAAAGTAATGAAAATTTCAAGAAAAAATGCATTAAAAACATTAGGAGTGGGGCTTTTTGGATTTCCGCTAAATTCCAAGAATGATTTGACCTATTTTAAAGAGGAGTTTTCTTCCGCTTGGAAAAGCTCAGAAACCTATACATTAAAGCTCTACAATCAAATGCCTGAAGAAAAGATGGAATGGAAATATACTCCAGAGTCTTATTCATGGAGAACTCAATTTGTTCATTTTATCACTTATAATACTTCACAAATTTGTGGTAGGTTAAAAATAGAAAATCCAAACGATTCCAAGGCAAAAATAAAAGACTTTTGGAAAAACCTTTCGAAAAGTGAATTGGAGACTGAAATTAAAACGTTTTACAAGTGGGTACTGGATACCATAATGGCAACAAAAACAGAAACATTAAATAAAATGGAGCCTTTTGCCAGTGAAGATATTCCAGTTTGGAGGCTATTTTACGCTTTAGAAAATCACATCATACATCACAGAGGGCAATGTGTTTGTTATTTAAGGCTCAATGGCATAACTCCAATCGGATTTATTGGATGGTAAGTTTTATAGAAATTTTGTATTTAGTATTTGTTTTAGCATAAAATCTTAGCATAATTTGCCAGTAATTTTACTTTCTTGAAAACCTTTCATTTCATTCGACATTTATTGTTTTTTTTGGTTATTTTCTATCGAATAAACCGTATATGCTGAAGCTACTAGCACCACGTTCTTTATAATATATTGACCAGCTAATGTAAGTCCATAGTTTTCTTGCCAAGTTTCTGAAGTAAGAAATATTAAAGGTAAAAATGTGGTAAACATCTGGCATAAAAATAGTAAAAATGCCATTTTAGTTAATTGGGGGAAAAGCCAAATTAGCCCAATGATACATTCCAAAGTGCCAAGGAAAATAAAAAATGGTTGCGCTGAAATTAAATTAGAAATAGTAACACTGTGTAAATGCGATACCAAGTCTTTGGCCGGCGAAGCATCAAATATTTTTAAAATACCAAACCAAAAGAAAACTACAAAAAGAGCCAACCTATTAAACCAAACGATTTGATTGCTAAGTTTTTTAGTCAAATATATCATATTTGAAATTTTAAAAAATAAACCATTTTTGTCAAAAATTAAAAAATGCTGCTTGGCTCAAATTTTTGTGGCAAGTTGCAATATGTTTTAAAATGAAAACATGACAAAAATCAAGTTTAGCAATCAAAACCATCAAAAAAATAAAAATTCTCCTTTTATTTTATAATTATTTAAAAAATAAATATTACTTTTCGGAGAATTTTATAAATTGAAAAAATGAAAACTAATTTATAAAAACGGACAAATGAAAATTTTGTTTAAAAAATATCGTATTCTACCCTAAAACCCTATACCTATCATAGCATCTCATTAGCAATAATGAGGTGCTTTTTTTATATATTGAAATAAATATATAAACTCAATTTTAAAAGATTTAATTACTTTTGTTTATCTAATCTTTCAACCAATTCAAAATGGAATCATCAAGAAGAAAATTTATTAAAAGTGTAGGAAGTGTAGCTGCACTTACAAGTATTAGCCATGCCGCAAAACCTTTTTCAATTATTAAAAGCCTTGCCATAAGCCCCAATGATAAAATCCGGATTGCCACTATAGGAATGGGAATTCAGGGACATTATGACACCAAAGCCGCACTTAAAAACGAAGGAATAGAGTTTGTAGCAGCAGCCGATTTATACACAGGAAGACTCGAAAGAGTAAAGCAAACTTTCGGCAACGATATGTTTGTGACTCGCGATTATAGAGAAATTCTTCAAAGAAAAGACATCGATGCTGTCCTTATTGTTACTCCAGACCATTGGCACGATAAAATTACTATAGATGCTTTGCAAGCTGGAAAACATGTTTATTGTGAAAAACCCATGGTACAAGCCATTAATGAGGGTATACCTGTAATTAATGCCTGGAAAAAATCTGGTAAAACCATGCAAGTAGGCAGTCAAAGAATCAGTGGAAGCGTTTTTCAAGAAGCCAAACGGATCATTGCTGCGGGAGATATTGGTTCAATAAATTATGTAGAATCTAATTCAGACCGTTTTAGTGCTATCGGTGCATGGAATTACTCCATTCCCACTGATGCTTCTAAAACAACGGTAGATTGGGACACATTCCTGAAAGACACCGCTAAAATGCCATTCGATGCCAATCGTTTTTTCCGATGGAGAAACTATAAAAACTATGGAACAGGTGTGGCTGGAGATCTTTTTGTTCATTTAATAACTGGAGTACATTATGTGGTTGATTCTAAAGGTCCCAATAGGATTTTTGCATCGGGCGGCTTAAGATACTGGAAAGAAGGACGTGATGTACCAGACGTAATGGTAGCCATTTTAGATTACCCAAAAGCGGCAACCCACGAAGAGTTCCAAATGGTATTACGAGTAAATTTTGCCAATGCTGGAACAATCAATAACAACACTCGAATAATAGGCACTGAAGGCCAAATAGATTTCTCAGGAAATGGTCTAACATTAAGTAAAAAGAAACTTGCTAAAGCACCAGGTTTTGGCAACTATGATAGCTATTTTACCTTTTCGGATGCTCAACAAAAAGAATTTGAGAAAGAATACAACGCAAGGTTTTCAGAAGCAGACAGAAAGGCAGAACCTATCAAAGAGGTGAAATTTACGCCAGAAGCTGGGTCAGATGAACATGTAAACCACTTCGGAAATTTCTTTGAAAACATTCGTAAAGGTAGCCAAGGCACCATAGAAGATCCTATTTTTGGTTTTCGTGCTGCTGCTCCTGTATTGGCTTGCAACGAGAGTTATTTCCAGAAAAAAGCAATCAACTGGGATCCGGTAGGGATGAGGAAGATTTAAAAAAAACTATTTTTGAGTATTTGTATTGATGGCTAAATTGTAAATTTTAAGATTTTGGTTGAAACAAAAAAAATGAATATTTAATGGAATGATTAACAAAAAAGACTATTTTTCGCTTCCAGAAGATATTCATTATCTAAACTGTGCCACGATGTCACCTACTCCAAAAGATACTGAACATGCCGGTATGGAGGGATTGCTTCGAAAATCTCAGCCTCACCAAATTACATCGGAAGACTTTTTTACTACTGCTGAAAAAGTAAGAGAATTATTTGGGCAGCTAATCAATAGTCCATCTTCTGCTAATATTGCAATAATGCCCTCGGTGTCTTATGGCATAGCTGTAGTGGTCAAAAACATACTAAAAAAGCAAATTCCATCCAATAAATCAAAAATTGTACTAATTGGAGACGAGTTTCCAAGCGATGTATATGGTTGGAATGAATTGATGGCTGAACGGTCCTTTTTAAAATTAGATACGATTTCAGCACCCGAAACTTTGGAAAATAGGGGTGAGAAATGGAATGAAAAGCTGCTAAACGCCTTAGAAAAAGATGCATTATTGGTTTGTCTTTCTCCCACACATTGGGCTGACGGCACTTCTTTTAATCTGGAAAATATTAGTAAAAAGTGTAAAGAAAATGACATTCTTTTGATAATTGACGGCACTCAACACATTGGTGCCATGGCATTTGACATTGAAAAAATAAAACCAGATTTTGTAATATGTGCAGCTTATAAATGGCTTTTAGGCCCTTATGGTACAGCATTGGCGTATTTAGGAAAATATTTTAATGATGGAGTTCCTTTAGAACAAACATGGATAGGGAGAAAAAATAGCAATGACTTCAAAAGTTTGGTTTCCTATCAATCAGAATACCAAGAGGGTGCTTTTAGATATAATATGGGAGAATTTAGCAATTTCATAAGTTTGCCTATGTTAGTAAAATCATTGGAACTTTTAATAGACTGGCAACCAAAAAATATTCAAGTGTTCGCAAAAAATCTTTCCCAAAAATATGCAGAGAAACTAAAAAATTTAGGTTTTTGGATTGAAGAGGTGGAATATAGGGCATCACATTTATTTGGCATCAGAATTCCAAATAACATTTCAATAGAGTCAATTCAAAAAGCTATGCTAGAAAACAAAATATATGTGTCATATAGAGGTAATGCTATTCGAATTTCAATCAACGTTTGGAACACAGAAAAAGATTTGGAAAAATTTTGTGCAGTTTTAGAAAATCTTCAACAATTAAAGGTTTGATTTATAAGTAATTTAGCAATATTTAAATAATAAAATTATGCTTCCTACCTTTAACAAATGAAAGGGCAAGGAGCTGTAAGTAATGTAAAGAATAGGTTTGAAAAAACTGAAATCATACCATTTTGGGAAAATGATTATGATTTTGATGAGATAAAA
>JANNWE010000767.1:0-2315 GCA_031414675.1 Cytophagaceae bacterium | reverse complement strand
GCTTTTTTTGTGTCTTTTCCCTAAATTATTGCTGGTTTGTGGGGCCGGGGGTCGGGGCGGTTCGACGACTCGATTCGAGCCCCAATCCCCTCCCTTCAAAAATTTAGCGAGTTTAAAAGACTCGCTTTTTTTGTGTCTTTTCCCTAAATTATTGCTGGTTGGTGGGGCCGGGGGTCGGGGCGGTTCGACGACTCGATTCGAGCCCCCATTCCCCTCCCTTCAAAAATATAGCGAGTCTTTTGACTCGCTTTTTTTGTGTCTTTTCCCTAAATTATTGCTGGTTTGTGGGGCCGGGGGTCGGGGCGGTTCGACGACTCGATTCGAGCCCCCATTCCCCTTCTTTCAAAAATTTAGCGAGTTTAAAAGATTCGCTTTTTTTGTGTCTTTTTTTAGTAAATTTCTATAAAAATCTGTAATTTTTCACCGGTAAAAGCTTGAAATTTTTTTTGACTTTTAGGTTTACTTTTAAAAGGGTAAGGCTACTCCATACTACTTACTTTTTGCTTGAATACATATCGTTAGAACGTAAAAAAAATCTAGCTACAGATGCTGAACTATTGATTTTGGCAATAAAAGTGGCTAAGGATTATTTAATAAACAAAGTTTATTTTAGAAGTTCTGTAACTGCCACCTTTGCCGATTCTGCCGCGATATGCACCGAGACCCATTCCTCACCATCTGTGTATTCACCACCGGCAAAATACACTTTACTAGCTACCGACTTACCTAGGGCCTTCACAGCTCGCCAATCTGCATAATCAGAAATATAACCCGACTTTATGAAGGGCTCTTCATTCCAATTTTGACTGATGTGTTTTACATAACTTGCTGTGGCTCTTTTATTAAAAAGTTTATCTAGATCACTCAAAATTAAAGCTTTTAAATCTTTCTCATTTAGTGACAAAAACTCTCGAGCTGGCTTTCCAACCGCAAACAAACCTAAGATATTTTTTTTAGTGTTTTGTCCAAAACAAGCATTATAATAAATCTTTTGCCCATCTGTTTCTGGTTTGATGACGTATTCATAGCCATCTCCATAAAAGTTCTCGGTGAATTCAAAAAAAGCTTTATAGCCCTCCCAAATGGGTATATTGGCTATTGCGTCCTGCTTTTCTTGAGGCAAATTAGGCACAAAGGTTACCTCTTTGTCTTGTAAAATTTTTAACGGTACAGAAACAATCACTTTATCAGCCACGTATTCGGCATTTTTTGTACGTACTTTAATTTTTTCACTTGAATAATCTATGGTCTGTACAATTTGATTGTATTTTATTTTTGTTTTTATCGGAGGCAAAATATATTCATCAAAAAAGTTAAACCACGAATAACCTACAAACTTCCTATCAGGCGAATCAACAACAGTTTTTATATCAATTTTTACCTGAGGATTATTTACAATTTCTTGAAAAACACTGGGATTTGTTTCTAGCCATTCTGCACCCAAGGGAATAGGAAAATCAGCAAAACTTGTATTTATCCGCATTCTGCCCCCATAAATCGAGGAGGCTTCCAAAATCTCAAAATCCACACCTCGCTGGCTCAGTAAATAGGCAGCTGACAATCCGCCAGCTCCCGCACCTATTATCAGCACTTTACCCTTAAAGTCGGAAGGCAAATTTTCGTCTGTTGTGCAGGCAAGCAATGAAAAGTGAGCAGGCAGCCCAAGACCCAATATGCCGCAAAGTTTTAAAAATTCTTTCCTCTCCATATTTGATGATACATCGGTTTTTTAAGAAACGAAATATAGCGTTTTTTCTTTTGAAGCTACTAGCAAAAGCTGAAGAAATCATATTTCCTTTTAATACACACCTTGGAAACTTTACCGCTGCTTTTGCTCTTAAGTTTTACGGAGATATTCTATTTTCTATTTGAATTTCTTATTTTTGTATAAAATTTTTACAAATGCAATACCTACAAAGAAGACCTAGACGAAATAGACATACTTCAGCTATTCGCGATTTGGTGCAAGAAACCCAACTTTCTGTACATGATTTTATTTTTCCAATGTTTGTTCAAGAAGGGGTTTCTACCAAAATTGAGATAAAATCTATGCCCGGTATCTATAGATTTAGCTTAGATGAACTTCTAAAAGAAATAGCCGAGGTTCAAAAACTTGGAATTAAGTCTATTTGTCTTTTTCCAAATTATCCTGAAACAAAAAAAGATAAATATGGGAGTGAAAGTCTAAAATTTGACACCTTGTATTTGAGATCTTTGTCGGAAATAAAATCCAGATTTCCTGAATTGTTGATTATGACCGATGTGGCCTTAGATCCCTACAGTTCAGACGGCCACGATGGAATTGTGGAGAATGG
>JANNWE010000766.1:0-2534 GCA_031414675.1 Cytophagaceae bacterium | reverse complement strand
TTAGCAAGCATGCCTGTTTCAGATCAAAAAGCAATGGAATTATTTGTTTCTGAAATAAAGGAGTTTGCCCTTGTTGTTAATGGAGCAAGCGACCACATTGACTATTTAAATGAAAAACATCAGGTTCTTAAGGCAGCAGTTTTAAGTATTTCAACCGCTGAATTGGGACTTTTGAAGTCATTAACAGAAATTGAAAAACAATTGCAAAAAATCAAATTAGATTTAAATGGAAACGAATCGCTTGAAAAAAGGCAATTTGAAGTTTTACCAGGCATAAAAAATAGACTTAACAAAGTTGTTTTTGGTCTTTATGGTCACTCTAGTGACCCTACAGGCTCTCAAAAGCAAAATTTGTCATTCACCAAAAAGCTATTTTTAGTAACTTACAAAAGCATAAAAAGTGTTGATTCATCTTTAAAAGAAGTCCAAATGAACTTAGGGAAAACGCCTTACATTCAAGGGTATTTGCCAGAGTGGGATGGGAAGTAAATAGTTAGAGAAATAGCTTATATCTTGAAAAAAAATGGGAGGAAAGAAAAACTTTGCTCCCATTTTTTTGATATTTAAAAAAATTTATCCAAAATACATTCGCTATTTAACTGCAATCAAGCAGATAAGAGATTTTTTAAGATTCGTTTATTTTATCATCGTAAAACTGTAACGCCTCCAGACTTCTTTGTGGTTTCTCCTTTGAAGTCTGTTGCTATAATTTCATAAAAATAAGAATCTGGGGGTACAGGCGTTCCATTCTTTGTGCCATCCCAGAATGTTTTATAATCGTCAGATTGAAAAACCATGCTTCCTGTTCTATTAAATATTCTTATTTTAAAAGTATTTACAAATATTGCATTTATTACAAAAAGGTCATTTTTCCCATCCCCGTTAGGTGTAAAGGCATTAGGTAAGTATAACAATAATTTTTGTGCATAAAACACTTCATTAGAATAGCTATTCTGATTATTTAAACCCAAAGCTCTGATTCTGAATTTTATAACTGGGTTATTGGGGTCAATAGAAGCTGGATCGGGGTCAAAACTAAAAACATTTGCTGCCATTCTTGAAGAAGACAATATGGTACCTTTGTCATCTAATTTTTCAACGTAATAGGCATTTATGCCAGTGGGAAACTTTTGGTAAGCAGTCCATTTAATACCAGCACTTTGTAACGACAAAAACGAAGTACAGAAAGCAGCAGATGTATCAGAAAATATGCCGCATCTGTTTTCGTATTTAATTTTATAACATTCTGCTTTTTTACTAGGATTTGACAAATCATCCGTTACCCTACTTCCATTACCTCCAGAATTAAACAATTCGAGTGTATTGTTTTTCCACCTATAAAATGAAAAGCTTTTTAAATTTTGGCCTACAGGGATAGCACCTACCTGAATCTCAACCTTATCTTTTACTACCGAAACAAGGACATTAGTTATTACAGGAGGCTTTGTGCTATCTACTCCCATAACTTGTATATTTCTCGAAATGGATTGTGTTTGACCACCAGGCCCTGATATACCAATAATTTGATAAGTATAGTTTGTGCCACAAACAACCGGGCTGTCGGTTAAGGTATCTGTAGTGTTTCTAGTTATGGTACGTAATGGAATATTAAAATTATTATTTTTAAATACCCGATAACCTAAAAAAGCTTTTGCATCAATGGTTTTCCATTTTAAAAAATTCTTTTTATTTAATGCACTTACTTGCAAGGGGATGGAGCAAGTAGAGTCTGAAAAAGTAGGTCTTTGACAAGCATCTATAATACCTACTTTAAAACAATATTGGTCTTTATTGGCATCTTTTACTGGAATTTTTAGGGTATTTAGAGCGTTGGGGGGTGAAGTAATAGACCTTACGATTCTATAATTTGCAGTACCTGACTTTTGATAAAAATCATAGGTAAAATTTCCTCCTTGGTATCTTAATTGGATGGTATCGTTGTCTTGTACTTGTATACTCACCATTCTGGGAGCAACACTTGCACCATTTGGAGTAATTGGAATTCTAGTAACTCCATCACATAAAACGCCAGCTTTTATACCGGTAACGGTTACAGTTCTTCCATTTATGTTAGGAAATGTATGAGGTCTTGCCTTTACGGGTAATTGTGCTTTAGTTACAGTTTCATTAGGAGACCCGTCTCCCCAGTTAATTATATAGGAGTCAAAACTATTAGTAGTGTTTGTAGGAATATCGATTTGACCTATTCTAGTAACACAGCTACTCATTGAAAAAACGGGACCGGGAGGGGAAGCAACTATTTCAATAGGCTGACAAATATAAGCAAGTATATTTCGTGCTACTGGATTATAACTTATTTGAATTAGAATGTAATTGCCGGGAGTGCCAGGAGTATTAAAATTAGGGCCGGGTACATACATTAATGGTGGAGTTGGAAAAGCAGGTCTGCTTGGTTGAAAATAATATAGAATACCAGTAAGGCCACTTCTGTTAGTTACAGTAAATGTGCTATTAGTACACATGGTAATTTTTGGAAGTGTGCCGTCTCCTTGATATTTCACTCCTTTAAAATC
>JANNWE010000765.1:0-2768 GCA_031414675.1 Cytophagaceae bacterium | reverse complement strand
AACTTATTGGAATAGGGTGGCATTTATTTGTGAACCTACTATCAGGCTTATTCATAATGCTATAATAGAACCCAAAGGAGCGGGTTTTGCTGAGAAAGATGGTTGGAATTTTCTTGCTAGTTCCGATGAGTGGGTTGGACCCGTGCAAGCTGAAGTTGGGCCAGATGGGGCTTTATGGGTGGCAGATTGGTACAACTTCATAATTCAGCATAATGTTTTTGTCGAACGTCAAGCTCCTTCATTAAATGTTTTGCCTTTTAAAGAGCAACCAAGAGGACAAGGAAACGCCTTTATCAGTCCTTTAAGAGACATCAATTTTGGAAGAATCTATAGAGTAGTCTATAAAAAATCAAAGCCTTATCAACCTATAAGTTTAACTGCCAATAATAGCTCGGGTTTAATACACGCGTTAAAAAGTGATAATATGTTTTGGCGTATGACCGCCCAGCGGCTAATTGTTGAATCAAAAAATCAGGCTGTTATTCCAGATTTATATAAAATAATAGCGGATCAAAAAGTAGATGAAATAGGACTAAATAGCCCTGCTGTTCATGCCATTTGGACTTTACATGGTTTAAATGCTTTATCGGGTTTAAATGCAGAAGCAATTGGAATTGTACAAAATGCATTAAAACATCCAGCACCAGGTGTCCGTAAAGCCGCTATTGAAACTTTACCTAAAACAAGTTTGACTTTAGAGTATTTTCAAAAAATTGATATCCTAAATGATTTAAATGCAAATGTTAGGATGTCTGCAATGCTGGCTATAGCTGAAATGCCATATGCTGAATCAGCTGGTGCTGCTTTATATCAAGCATCACTAAGACCCAATAACGAAAACGACGAATGGATAAATCAGGCTTTGTTTGTTGCTTCTTCTGCTCATAGAGAAGGTTTTTTAAAAGAAGCTAGCAATTATCCTGCTCCAACCTCTGAAACCGAAAACAAACTTTGTAACAAAATAGCTAATGGTATTAAAAATGAAATTTATACATTGCAAAGGAGAACGTCATTCCCAATTTCTCCGAACGTAGAAAATAAGGAGATAGTAATCAAAGGGAAAATTACCAAGGAAAGAAGAGATTTAGAAGGATTTATTGTTGGACAAGGAGGAAATGAGGATGGATTTGGACTATATATTAAAAACAATAAGCTAACAATAGAAATAAAACAAGATGGTAAAATTTATGCGGTGGCAACAAAAGACCCTTTGCCAGAACAATTTTATTTTGAATGTAAAATTTTACAAGATGGGCTTATTCGTTTAGAGATTGATGGTAAAAATAGTGCGGAGGGGAAAATTCCATTTCTTTTCAAAAGACCACTCCAGCAAGCGGTTAGATATTTAAGAGATATTGACAATGAAAATTCTATAAGTTCCTATAGTGGTGCATATTCTTCTCCTTTTGATTTTGTTGGTACTATTCAAAATGCTACTTTAGAGGTTAGAAACCCTGTTATTGATAGTTCAAAACCACAAATAGTAAAAACGACTTCCGAAAATATTACGGTAATAAACATAAAAGTTATTCCCGAGCAAATGAAATATGATTTGAAAGAAATAAATGTGAAAGCAGGACTTCCCGTGGTTTTGACACTTGAAAACCCTGACAATATGCAACATAACCTAGTTATTTGTAAAAAAGGCACAAAGGAAAAGGTTGGAAAAGCAGCTGATTTGATGGCTCAGGATCCGAAGGCACTTGAAAAAAATTATGTACCTAATATGTCAGAAGTTTTAGCTGCAACTAAGTTAGTAAACCCAGGAGAATCAGTGACGATAGAATTTATAGCCCCTTCTTTGCCTGGAGATTATCCTTTTATTTGTACATTCCCTGGGCATTGGAGCATAATGCAGGGTGTAATGCATGTTAAATAACCCTAATAAAATGAACCTTAAAAAATAGAAATATGAAATTAAAATCTGTTCAATTGTCAAACCCAAAGCTTTTTATAAAACTTTTTTTCTATTTTGCTTTATGCTCCATATCTTTTTTGCTTACCAATTGTCAAAAAGGCCCTTCAAAATCAAAGATATCATCGAAGCCAATTAGAGTTTTAATTGTGGGTGGTGGCTCCTCTCATAATTTTATAAAATGGTATAAAAACGCGGACTCCGTAACCCTTTGTCGCGATGGATTGGCTAAGGTTACTTATGTAGGAGATCCAGATTCTATTCTTTTATATTTAGGAAATACAGATGTTTTATTTTTAAGTAATAACAAACCCATTCCTAATGAAGTGGTCAGAAAAGCAATTTTAGATTTTGCAGATGCTGGTAAAGGATTATTAATTGCTCATGCTGCTATGTGGTATAATTGGAAAGATTGGCCTATTTATAATAAGCAGATTGCGGGTGGTGGCTCAAGAGGTCATGACAAATATGGCAGTTTTGAAGTGACTGTTACCGCTCCAGAACATCCAATTATGAAAGGAGTTGAATCTAAATTTACACTCAAAGATGAGCGATATTATTATATTCCAGATAAAGAAGCTTTGGGAATTGAGACTTTAGCCTCTTCGAGTGTTTCCACTTCTGACAAGGTATTTCCGTCGGTGTTTATCGTTAAACACCCAAAAGCCAGAATTGTAGGCTTAGCATTAGGACACGATGCCGAGTCACATAATTACGTTAACTATCAGGTTTTTTTAAGGAATTCTATCCAATGGCTAGCAAAAAAATAATTAATATATTTGAATTTTAAATAATCAATTTTTAAACATATGAATACTAAAAAAATTACAGTGGTTATTGTTGGATTGGGATT
>JANNWE010000764.1:0-7588 GCA_031414675.1 Cytophagaceae bacterium | reverse complement strand
CTCTATTTAATGATTGCGGTTTACTGAATTTTATGTTAGCCTTACTTTTTTTCGAAAAAAAGTAACAAAAAAACACTCACAAAAAAAAATCCTCATAAAAATTTTTAATTTAATTATCAAGTTATTAGAAATTTAATAGTGTTTAAAAATTTACATACGGACGTTTTTGTGATTAATGGAATTATTAGTTATTTTTTTCTAAAATACTTTATTTAAAAACATTTGTCCACTCTAAACCCTGTAATACCTTAATTTATAATCAGTTTTATTAAAGAATACAAAAATCTTATTCCATCCTTTTTTGCTTACTACCGAATCAATCTTTAAATTTGCTAAAATCATTTTCTAGTAAATGCTGAAAAGCCTTTTAATTAAAAACTACGCACTCATAAAGTATTTAGAAATTAAGCCAGAGGCTGGTTTAAACATAATTACAGGTGAAACAGGAGCTGGGAAGTCCATTATGCTGGGTGCTTTGGGATTGATAATGGGCAACCGTGCAGATGTTAAAGCTCTTTTTGATGAAAAAGAAAAATGTGTCGTAGAAGGAGTATTTGATGTCAAAGCATTAGATATTCAGTATTTTTTTGAGGAGAACGACTTAGATTATGAAGACATTTGTTTGATTCGTCGTGAAATTTCCCCAACAGGCAAATCTAGAGCATTTGTAAACGACAGTCCAGTAACTTTAGATGTTTTAAAGTCAATGGGTGTTTTTTTAATGGATATTCATTCTCAACAAGACACTCAATTACTTAATTCAAATACCTTCCAGCTTTCTTTGGTAGATTCGTTTGCTCAAAATCAAGAATTGTTGGTGGCTTACAAAGCAGCCTTTTTAAGTTTTAAAGCTTCTGAAAAAAAATATTCGGAAGTTAAGAAAAACGCTCAAGATGTAAAAAAGGAATTTGATTACAACAGTTTTTTGTTGGAGGAGTTAATTGCTGGTAACCTTGTAGCTGAGGAACAAGAAGAGCTAGAACAAGAGCTTTTAGAATTAGAAAATGCAGAAGAATTAAAGCGTAAATTAAGTCTTACTTTTCAATACCTTAATAATACCGAGCAATCGGTACTTTCTTTATTAAAAGATGCTAACTCATCCTTAGGAAGCATTGCGAATATTGCAGAAAAGTATAGAATTTTAAAAGACAGGCTGAATAGTACGGTAATAGAATTACAAGACATTGCAGACGAGATAGAAAGTACGGAAGGTAAAATAGAAACGAATGATTATCGACTTGGTATAGTCAAAGAAAAATTAAATCTTATATTTAAACTTCAAGCCAAACATGGGGTTAAAACAATTTTGGAGCTGATTGCAATTCGGGAGGATTTAAGAATAAAAGTAGAAAAGGTAGGTGATTTAGAACTTGAACTTAAACGTCTGGAAAATGAAACCCAGCAAGCCTTAGAAAAAGCTACCAATTTGGCTAAAAAACTTTCCCAATCACGAAGCAAAGTCTTAGAATTTTTTGTGAAGAATATTTTGGGTGTTTTAATAGAACTCGGTATGCCGGATGCTCAAATGATTATCAAACAAAAAGACAAAACACTGGGTTTTGATGGTGCCGACGAAGTTCTATTAGAATTTAGTGCGAACAAAGGATCGGCGACGAAATCCTTAAAAGATGTGGCCTCAGGAGGAGAGTTTTCGAGGTTGATGCTAGCCTTAAAATATATTTTGGCACAAAATAGAGCTTTGCCAACCATCATTTTTGATGAGATTGATACGGGAATTTCTGGGGAAGTAGCTTTAAAAGTAGGTAAAATATTAACTGAATTGTCTGAAAAAATGCAAGTGGTAGCTATAACACATTTACATCAGATAGCGGGAAAAGGTAGAACTCATTTTTTTGTTTATAAGGATACTTCTGAAGCTAAAACAATTAGCCTTATTCGTAAACTTACAAACGATGAACGCATATTGGAAGTTGCAAAAATGATAGGTGGTCAATCGCCCTCTGAAAGTGCTATTGCAAGTGCAATAGAAATGTTAGAAATTAAAATTTAAATCAATGAAAAGTATGAAGTATTTTGTTGTCATCATCTCTTTTTTTCTCGTTGTTTCGTGTGATATCAAAACCGAAAAAGAAATCGAAAGTTTAAATACTGTGTTGATGAAAGGGCATGATGAAGTAATGCCCAAATCAATGAATATCGCAGAAGTAAAAAAAGAATTGATTGCAAGTGTTGAAAATGCTCCTGATTCCATAAAAAATACCGCTTTGGAGCTTTCTACTCAGCTACAAAAAGCAGAAGATGACATGTATACCTGGATGGACAACTACGGAAAAGCTATGAATGACGTAAAAGATAAAAATGAAAAATTAGAACTTTATAAAGGTTTACAATCAGAGATCGAAAAAATTAAGGCTTTAACCGATGAATCCATAGCTAATGCAAAGACTTTTTTAGGGGCACAAAAAAAGTAGATTAATGAATAAGAAAAATTATAAAATGAGGAATAGCTTGTTTAAGTTTTTAGCATGTATTGGTTTTGTCGTTTTCATATGGTCTTGTTCCAGAAATAACGAATCATTGCCATTTCTGGGGCAATCTGAAATTAATGCGAATGGAGATTCTGTTAAACATTTTATTGCTGATTTTAAATTTATTAACCAGGATGGAGATAGTATTTCTCAAGATTTTTTTAAAGATAAAATTTATATCGCTGATTTTTTCTTTACCTCATGTCCCACTATTTGCCCCGTTATGAAAACCCAAATGATAAGGGTTTTTGAGAAGTTTAAAGATCAACCAAATTTTTTAATCTTATCCCATACTATAGATCCCAGGCATGACTCAGTGACAGTATTAAAGAAATATAAAGAAAAATTAGGGATCAAAAGCTCGCAATGGCAATTTGTGACTGGCGATCAACATAAAATTTATGAAATAGCACTAAAATCTTATTTGGTTTCAGCGTTAGAAGACAAAGAGGCTGTAGAAGATGGCGGATTTGTGCATAGTGGGGCATTTGTTTTGGTAGATAAAAACAAAAACATTCGAGGAATATACGATGGCACAAAAGAAAAAGAAGTGGATAAATTAATAAATGACATTGAGCTTCTCTTTAAAAAATAAAAGTTTTGTGCTCTTTTTGACACTTTCTGGTTGTTCTAGTTCCGAGCAAGTGAAATACGAGCAATATATGATTGCTGGAGAGCAACTCTATGCAAAGCATTGTTCTAATTGCCACGGTTCCCAAGGCCAAGGCTTGGCAAATCTTTATCCACCTTTATCAAATTCTGATTATTTGCAGAATTTAAATCAAACTTTATGCGTGATTAAAAATGGTGCCAAAGGCAAAATGACCGTGAATGGTGTTGAATATGACCAAATTATGCCTCAAAATAAGCAACTGTATAATTTAGATATTGCTCAAATTGCAACTTATATGTATACTAAATGGGGAAATAAAAATGATTTGATTGTCACTGAAGTTGTAAAAGAGGCAAAATGTACTATTGCCCAGTAGTATCTACAATAGTTCTTAAGGAATCCACCATAAATATCCCTTTTGGTTTGCGAAGCGAATACTTTGAAAAATCTTCTGTAGCATCCATACCACCTAAGGCAGTAATAGATTCCCTAGGAGTTAAGATGGTAACTTTTTTGTCTGAATAAACTTTTTTTGTTACCGGATTCCAATATAATTCTTCCGTGGAAAGAGTTTGTTGTAAAAGTCTGTTGTTGAAAAAAACATTTCCTTTCAGAACATATAGATTTGTTTCTTTAAATTTTTTGCCAGAGTCGCCACGCAAAGAAGAATATTCTACCCCATTTTTATCTAAAAAATTGACATAAACAGCCTTAGGATATATTTCGTCTTGATTCTGAAAAATGAGTTGCTTTGCTGTTGACATTTTAACTTTTACCCTTCCAGAATCACTATAATTAACAGCAAGATTGTCAATATTGAATATTGGGCCCATATATTCAATAAAATCTTGGTTTTTTTTCTCTTCCTCGCAGCTAACTAAAGCAGGGCTAGAGATAGCTAGAATAAATAAAAATGAGAATAAAGGTTTCATTTTAATCGATACGTGGTTTATTAAACCAACTACTTAATAAAGAGAAACTTGCACTAATTTTTGTATAGTTTTCTTGAATAATTCCAGGTGCATTTAAACCTCTACGGCCTATGGAGACTCCCAAATCTACATAGCTAGGATTTCTAAAACCCATTGGGACTGAAAAACCAAGGCTAAAGCTTCTGTCTTTAATTTGAGTAGAATTAATAACATAAGGAGTTGCAACTTGTTTATATCCAATTCTATAGAACACTTGATCTAAGTATTTTGCAGAACTAGAATTTGGAAGCCACTCCACTCCAACATTTAATTCTTTGGCATCCAAAAACATTTTTTGTGCTATAGGGTCAAACTGTTTAGTACCTACCCAATTGGTTACCCCATAATCAACAGCAAAAACCCAATGATAAAAACTTTCTAAGCTCACACCTACTTTATATTTCGAGGGTAATTCAGTGCTAATATTTCTAATGCTTATGGTATCGGGCACCTGTATATAAGTCAGCCCATTTCCTCCAGAAGTTAAAACGTTAAAAATACTTAAATTATCGCCTTTAAGTGTACTCCCTAGCTGATACACTGCACCAAAATTTAAATTCCATTTTTTATTCAATTTATACTGATAGGCTACGCCAGCTTTAACTGAAGCTCCTCTTAAATTAGTTCGACTGGTATTCCTAAAATATTCAGCACTTCCAGATAGGCTTGAGGTAGTATCTTTTAAAATATTTCCAAAAGTAGATTGGCCTTCAATACCCAAATATAGTCCCTTGGCTAACTGAAATGAATTCGTTAAAGAAACTCTAGAAAGTCCACCTTTAATTCTATATTCGTAACTATTTTTTACAGCAGTAGCTCCCACAAATGCTTTTTCAAATATGGAAACATTATCGGCAATAGAATAAGGTTTGATATTCACAGACATTGCCCATTTAGGTTTGATAGGAAATGCCATGGTTAAATTATTAAGATTCAGACCAAAATTTTCTTGGATATTTCCATTTTGAGTTAAGACTTTATATCCGCCTTTAAATCCTACGCAAAAAGCCACATATTTAGTAAAGCCAACCGATCGGTTTTTTACCAGCATAGCGGGGTTTAGTTGGTTTACATAAAAAGTATTTGAAAACGAAACTCCAGTTCCTCCCATCATATCTTGTGTAGCCGTGGTTTCATCTGTAAGTTCACCAACTCCCAAAACAGAGTAGGGACTGTTTCCTTGACCTTGTGACCAAGCAAATTGTGTGGTTCCTAAAACAAAAAGTAAAAACTTAAGTATTTTTGACATTATAATATAAAATTCTATTCAATCCTTCTAAAACCAAATTTGGTGCTGCAAAGGTCGGATAATTTATCTGACTTTCAAAGTTTGAAGCGTCACCACCGCAAATTATAACCTTAACAGACTGTTTTTTAACATATTTTTCGATTATGCCGTTTATTTCAGCTACAATTCCGTTCATAACTCCACTTTCAATGCAGGATTCTGTGGAATTTCCAATCAAGTCAGGAATGGTTTCAGAAGATAATAACGGCAGTTTTTTAGTAAAAGTATGGAGTGCTTTAAAACGCATTTCTTTACCAGGCGAAATTATACCCCCTAAAAATTCAGCACTTTTATTTATAAAATCATATTTAATGGCTGTGCCCATGTCTATTATTAAGCAATTTTCGTTTGGAAAAATCGAATGAGCTCCAACCGCCGCGGCTATTCTGTCAAAGCCCAAGGTATGAGGTGTAGCATACTTATTTTTTATGGGTATAGGAGTAAATTCATTCAAAAAAAATAAATCTTTTGTGAAATTTAGAAGTGTTTTTATTTCATCAAAAGGGGTTGAAACTGAAGAAATAATTGCTTGGGAAATTTGGTAAGATTTAAGAATGGAAATTACCTCTTCATTCTTAGATGTTCTAATAATTTCGACCAAAGAATTATCCTTAAATAATCCAATCTTGATGATGGTATTACCAAAGTCTAGTGCTGCTGTCATAAAAAAATAAAGCCGTTCGGTTAATGAACGGCTTTACAAATATATTTATTTCAAAAGAAAATTACGCAGTTTTGGGCTTTTTTTGCCAGAAATAAAGAATTGCGAAGGCTACAACCAGGATTAAAGGAAAAGTTACCATTGTTCCTAAAGTTGCTTGGCCAGCAGCCAATTCCATTTCATCACCCATTAAGCCTTCAGCAGTTTTTGCGGCTCTTGCTGAATCAATCCACCCCCCAATGATGGGTTGGAATATAGAAGAAGAAAACATGCCTACACCACCAATGATAGACATTCCTAATGCTCCGCTTAATGGAATTTTTTCTGCAACAAAACCCACCATGTTTGGCCAAAAATAAGCCACACCCAAAGCAAAGAAAACCGCTGCAACATACGCCATAGCTCCTGTTTGGGTACTAAACAAATACACTCCAATGGTAGCAAATATAGCTGAGCCTAACAAAACTCCAGTTTGATCGAATTTGTGTACTATTTCTCCACCAAAATATCTAGCCACTGCCATTAAACCTGTAACTAAAGCCAAAATAAGCATAGGTTGTGCACCACTTTTTGCCATAATTAGGCCTACCCATTGCTGTGGTCCAAATTCTGTGATAGCCGTTAAAGCCATGCAGCAGAACATAAATATAAACAGCGGACTAACCATAGCTTTTAAGTTTTCTGTAATTGAAGTAACTCCAGCCGTTTTAGGTTTAGGAAATTCTTGTCCCCAAAACAAATAAGCGTATATAATAGTAGGTATCAAAATTACCCAAATCTGAGCTTCCCATCCTAAATTTGCGTCAGTCATGAATTTAGAAATAAGGCTTCCTAAAACGATTCCTCCAGGAAACCACATATGAAATCTATTTAACATTTTACTCATTTGTGAGCCAGAATAGGTGTCTGCTATCATTGGATTACATGCAGCTTCTGTACAGCCATTTCCAATGCCGATTAAGAAAGTAGATACCAATAGGCCAGTATAACCTCCCAATACTCCAGGGTAAAGCGTTAATAAAATACCCACGGCATGACAAAGAAATGCCACCATCATGATTTTTTTTGGACCAAAAGAATGATACACCAAACCGCCAACGATCATAGAAATAGGAAAGCCTAAAAACCACATGGAATTAATAAATCCTAATTGCTCGGCGGTTAAATTAAATTCAGTTCCTAGTTGTGGCAAAATTCCAGCACGAATGCTAAAAGAAAAAGCAGTAGTAATTAAAGCGAAACAACTTCCATAAAAAAGCCTCTTGTCGTTTACCATTGTAATTAATATTTAAGGGTTATATAATTTAAAATTCTGTAAAACTACATTTTTTTTGGTTTTTGTAAAAGGAAAAATAAAAAATTGTGATAAATCTATTTTTTCTTTCATTTTTATTACATTTTTATTTTAAGCTTCGGGTTATTTTTTCTAAAATTGCATACTTTATTTATTCAACCAATTTCTTTGTGTTTTATGTCGAGAAAAATTAAAATGGGTATGATTGGTGGAAGTTTAGAAGCTTTCATTGGTGCTGTGCACAGGCGAGGAGCCGCATTAGATGGTGAAAT
>JANNWE010000763.1:0-2159 GCA_031414675.1 Cytophagaceae bacterium | reverse complement strand
GAAAACAAGGGCATTCCAGACCCCATCGGGTATAAGAAATAGCGAGTTTAGGAGTTAAATGACTCCAATAGCAATCGGGAAGAGCCTCGCATCAAGTTCAGTGATGGCAGACAGATTAATGTTCCGAAATCGCCAAATTCTTGTAGTTCCAAACATTTCCTGCTAAGCTAAAAACCAACGACATATTATACATAAAATTTATAGACTTATATTAGTGAAGAATAGCACATCTTGGACTTACAGGCAAGAAAATTAAACATTAGCCATATCTTTTTGGCCTTGAAAATTAAAAAATGATCCAAAAAACAGAAATGTTAATCAATAAATCAAGATTTGATTTCCATTATTCACAAAAAAATAGAGAAGTTAAAATGAAAAATATAATTTTAATTATAGCAATGTTTATGAGCCTGACATCAGCCCAAGGTCAGGAAGTAAAAGATTTGAGAGAAAAATTCGAGAAAGTTGAATTTAAATATGATAAGTTACCTGGTATTGGTTACGAAAAAGGGTGTACAAGACGAGACCCCAGTGATGTCATAAAAGTAGACGATACTTATTTTGTGTACTATACTAAAGTTTACGGCCAGGGTCCCGGTTATTGGGGTACAGTTTGGTATGCCACATCCAAAGATGAAGGATACACCTGGAAAGAAGAGGGAGAGATTTTAGGCCTTGGAAAAAAGAATACATTTGATTCACAGGCAACCTTTACACCCAATATTCTATATTCAAATGGCAAATATTACCTTTATTATACAGGTGTAAAACCCACGCCGGGTAACAAAGAGGGCGCTTTTGAGAACAATTCAACGATTGACATTACAGCAATTGGGCTTGCTATTTCCAATTCTCCATCAGGACCTTTTACACGCTTGAGTAACGACCCCATATTGAAGGTTAGTCCAGAACCAGATAAATTTGACAGTTACCGGGTAGATGATGCTGTATTAATGTACCGAAATGGCTTGTATTGGCTCTATTACAAAGGGCGTGGCAGAGTAAACGGAGATAGTGGCCCAGTTCATACTCAAATGGGTACTGCCTTTTCAAAATATCCTGATGGACCCTTTACTAAACTCGACAATCCAATATTATCTGGAAGTCATGAAGTGGCAATATGGCAACAAGGCACAGGAATTGGAGCATTGGCATCATTAAGTAATACATTTGAATATGCTCCAGACGGCATAGATTTTATGAGCAATAAGTTGAGTGTAAAAGTAGAAAACCGTCCAATTGCTCCGGGTGTATTCAGACAGGATTTAACTCAATCAACTATAAGGGGAGAAGGCTTTAAATGGGGCATATCAATGCTACACAATGGCGATGAATGTTACCTTATACGATACAAATTGGTTTCGAAATAAAACTCATCCCCCCTCAGTATAAATATCCGAAAGAGGTTCTCTCAAAATATAAATGTCTGTTTTTTTCAAAACAATATTAGGTTTTTCTGAGAAACATGCGTTATTTGGATGTTAAAGGCATAAGGAAATTGTTTGCCTTAAATGAGCTGTATAAATGCTTTTAAAACTTATAATTCATGTCACTCACAGAAGCTACATAGATGCAAAATAATGGTAGCCGTCCCGCCCAAAGTGGGAAGAAAAAAATATCACACAGCATTTACCCCCCATTGGGTCGTAACATTTCTTATAATAAATAAAATTTAAAGATGAAAAGATTATGCTTGTTAGTTTTTGGGATTCTGCTTTTTATAAGCGTTAACGCGCAAAAAAGTGTCGATTTATTCATTTGGGCAGGGCAGTCGAATGCACAAGGATGGGCTGGTGATGCCGCTCTGTATCCTAAAGATACCCTAGGACTGGATAAATCCATTTTGCTCAACTGGACTTTTTATGGAAAAGAAAGTTCTGGTGGAGAGTGGGTAAATATGCAGGCTCAAAAAGGGCGTTACGAAAAAGGTCATTTCGGTCCGGAAGTCAGTTTTAGCCGCGAATTAAAGAAAGCAGGATACAATCCTGCCATATTTAAATATTGTTTGGGCGGAACTGGGTTGGCACGCGACTGGAAAACTCCCGGTGAAGGAGGTTTTTACGACAATTTGGTTTAAGAGCTTAAGCCAGCTATTAAAAAACTTCAGCACGATGGCTACAAGGTTTAGGTCCGTGGGTTTATTTGGATTCAAGGAGAAA
>JANNWE010000762.1:0-2536 GCA_031414675.1 Cytophagaceae bacterium | reverse complement strand
AAAACAATGCCCTTGGCTCAAGGAATAAAGTTTGATTTTTGATATTTCTCTTGAAATGTTGGAACACGGATGACAGGGATGCTTCGCAACACGGATTTTATCGAATTTTTATTCAAAATGGACTTTATCTCCGTTAGAGAAAATGGCTCAGACGCATGGAAAAGCTATATGCGTAGGCAAACTAATACGATAAATTATGGCAAAACAATGCCTTTGGCTCAAGGAATAACGTTTGATTTTTGAGGTTTCTCTTGAAATGTTGGAACACGGATGACAGGGATGCTTCGCAACACGGATTTTATCGGATTTTTATTCAAAATGGACTTTATCACGGTTCTTTTATTTTATAGACGGATAGGTGATAATCTATTTTTTTAAATTATATATTAGACAATTTTTTAGCTAATTCTTTCGATAAATAGGGTGCTAGTGCCACTCCCATGCCATTCATGGCAACCGATGAGGATAGATTGGATTTTATGATTTCTGAAAAAGGAGTTTTGGATTCATTGAAGGCCATTATGCCGCTCCAGATTTGGTCTATTTCGTAGTGGGTATTTGGCAAAATGTAATTGCTCAGATATTGTTTTAAGTGGCTTATTATCATTTCGGTAGTACCAAACTCCGCGGTGTTTTCGCCCTCGAAATCCAAGTTTCTGCCACCTCCAAAGAGGACTCTATCGCCCACATTCTTAAAATAAAAATAGCCTTTATCAAAGTGAAAAGTTTTGTTGAAAGGTAGGTTTTTTATGGGTTTTGTAATCAATACTTGTCCACGGCCAGGTTTAATGTTTTGGGCTGGGAGAAATAGGTTGGAAAATGCATTGGTACAAATACAGACATGCTGGGCTTCAAAATCACCTAAATTTTTGGTTTTTATGATGGCCGTTTTGTGGCTCGTATCAATGATTTCCACTTCGGTGCCGAATAAAAACTTCACGTCTTGGCCCACCAAGGTTTTGTAGAGGTTATAAAATAGTTTTCCAGAATGTATAGAAGCCTCGGCCGAATTGCTTATGGCATATTGAAAACCCTCGAACTTACTTTCGGAGATGATTTGTGTATCTTCGTAAAAATGATTTTGGTTTTTCACCATAGCCGCAAGATTTTTGTTCAAAACCTCCAGTTGACTCAGGTTTTCTTCAAAAATGCTTCTTACTGTAAACAATTCCGATGCTCCACAAGGATTATAATCTATAACATCTCCAAAGTGCTGTTGGATGATTTGGATACCTTCAAACCGCTTTTGGGTCATTTCCAGGGTTTTGTTCCAACCGATTTCCTTCACATTTTCTAACAATTCTGAAGGACTACCGAAACAAGCAAAACCTGCATTTTTGGTACTCGCTCCATTGGGCAAGGTTCCTCTTTCTAGGATGGCAATGGCGGCCTCAGACTTTTGTTTTTTTAAGAAATAAGCCATCCAAAGCCCAGAAAAGCCCGCACCGACAATGATGTAGTCGTATTTTGGCTTGAAAATATCTTGTTCCCAAAAGCTAAAGTTCATTATAGATTTTGTTTTTTTAGCTCATTTACTGCAAAATCAGCAGCCCTAGCTGTTAAGGCCATATAGGTAAGCGAGGGATTTACACAAGAAGAGGAAGTCATGCATGCACCATCCGTCACAAATACATTAGGTACGCTCCAGATTTGATTATTTTTATTTAAAATTGAATCTTTAGCATTGTTGCCCATTCTCGCAGTACCCATTTCATGAATACATCTTCCAAAGCCTCTAATTTCATCATAGGTTTTGATATCCTTATAACCCGCTTTTTCAAAGAGTTCAGCCGCATTGTTTTTCATATCTCCCCGCATCTTCTGTTCATTTTCTTTATAGTCAGCCGACATTACAAGCAACGGAATCCCCCATTCGTCTTTTTCAGTTTCATCTAAAAAAACTTTATTTTCTTCATAAGGCAAAGTTTCTGCAAAAGCGGATAATCCAATATGCCAGGGACCAAAAGTGGAGAATTTATTTTTTAATTCTACCCCAAAACTATCATTAAAGTCGGTATGCATTCTTTTTGATTCTCCTTCATAACCAAAACCTCTGAGGTAGGTACGTTTGTCATTTCCAATATTTTGATATCGCGGAATATAGAAACCGTTGGGTCTGCGGCCAAACTCAATCCTATCTGCAAAACCTTCCACCTCTGCTTTCGCCCCTGCTCCAAAATGATGATCCATTAAATAATGGCCTAATACTCCGCTATCATTTCCCATTCCATCAGGAAAACGTTTGGATTTAGAGTTCATTAAAATTTGAGTAGAACCTAAGGTAGAAGCGTTTAAGAAAAATATTTTTGCTGAATAAGTAGTTTCAATTTTAGAAATGCTGTCTACCACTTTTACCCCAGAAGCTTTTTGAGTTTTTTCATCATACATAATTTCTTTTACAATAGCGTTGGTAACTATGCTTAGGTTATTGGTAAGTTTTGCCACTGGTAATGTTGCAGATTGCGTACTAATATAGGCCCCATAAGGACAGCCTCTGCTGCACATGTTTCGAAATTGGCAGGTGCCTCTACCCAGG
>JANNWE010000761.1:0-2805 GCA_031414675.1 Cytophagaceae bacterium | reverse complement strand
ATTCACCTTGTCAAAATATTAAGTATTCTAAAAAAGAATATTTTTTTAAAAGACAATGTATAAATTTTTTGAAATGTTTTAAAAGGAAAAAAAAACTAAATTGCAGGTAAATATCGATATTGAGAATGATTAAAATTTTAGAGAATGTTTCTTTAAAACCTTATAATACTTTTGGAATAACAGCTTTAGCTAAATATTTTGTGGTGTTTAATTCATTGCAAGATTTAATTGAAGTCCTAAATAATACCGCTTTTGTAAATACTAAGAAATTGTTTTTGGGAGGAGGAAGTAATATATTATTATTGAATGATTTCGAAGGCTTGGTTTTGAAAAATGAAATTGAAGGTTTAGAAACAGTTAGCGAAACTGATGAAAAAGTTGTACTTAAAGTAGGTGCAGGAGAAAATTGGCATTCTTTTGTGCTAAAGACGATTGAAAGAGATTTGTCGGGAATTGAGAATCTATCTCTGATTCCTGGTACAGTGGGTGCCGCTCCCATGCAAAACATTGGAGCATATGGAGTAGAAATTAAAGATGTTTTTTTACAATTAGAGGCTTTAAATTTAAAAACATTAAAAGTCGAAGTTTTTAATAGTGACAAATGCCAATTTGGATATAGAGAGAGTTATTTTAAACAAGAAGGGAAAGACAAATACGTAATTCTGAATGTTAGTTTTGAATTAAGTAAGAATCATCAATTTAAAATTTCATACGGAGCAATTCAAGACACAATTGCAGGCATGGGGATAAAAAAATTAAGTGTTAAAGCCATTAGCGATGCAATAATAAAAATTCGAAAAAGTAAATTGCCAGATCCTGCCAAAATTGGTAATTCAGGAAGTTTTTTTAAGAATCCTGAAATTTCAATAGTACAATACAAAGAATTGCTCAGTAAATTTCCCCTCATGCCATCTTATCCTATTAATGAAAATTATGTAAAAGTGCCAGCAGGTTGGTTAATAGAACAAGCAGGATGGAAAGGCAAAAAGGTGGGTAATGTAGGTGTTCATGATCAACAAGCTTTGGTATTGGTAAATTATGGAAATGGAAAAGGAAATGAAATAAAAGAATTGGCAAGTACCATACAAGAATCTATAAAAAACAAGTTCGATATAATAATTTCTCCTGAAGTAAATTTTATAGGATAAAAATTTGGCAATATTTAAAAAAATCTATAAAATTACAGTGTCTTTTTATTTGTTAAGTCAAAAGTTTAATTGGATTAATATTTTATTGATGAATGCCAATAGGTAATTTAAATCGGAGTTAAATAGTACTAAAAATTTTAAATCCAATAAAATGCAAATAGCACACATAGTTTCTGATTTAGTTTTATCATTTACTGGTTTTTATGTTTTTTTTAAGCATCTTGTTAAGTTAGAACTTTCCAGTACCATCCTTTGGGAGTCCTTTGTGCTTTCAATAGCTGCTTCTGCATTATTTGGAGCAATTAGATTTGCTGGCTTTAGTCAATCCGCGGTGGTGTCTTCTTTTTTTCAAAATTTAGCTAGTATAACGGGTGGTCTTGGGGTAGCGGCGGCATCCTTTGCTTTAGTCACTAATAAAAGCCTTTCAAAATTAACATGTTATATAGTTCTTGCATTTGGCTTTTTGTTGTTTGCACTTGCAGAGGGATTTGGTTTACATCAAATAAATGCTATTTTGCCAATAATATCCATGGGATTAATATTCTTTTTTGGAATAATTGGACTATTTGGAAGAAATAAAAAATCGGGAATTTGGCTAATCATAGGGGTTTCGTTTTTTGCTTTAGGTACTTTCCGAAAACAAATTTTTGGTGAGGGGGATTTCAATATTGATGTGTTTCATTTTTTAACGGCTGGTGGATTGTTAAGTTTTGGAACTGCGGTCTCTCATTCTGAAAAATAAATTTTGTTGTGTTTAAAAATTAGTATACTTTTACAATCGAAATCTCATAAAAGGGGTGCCTGAAAATTGCGGGCTGAGATCATACCCATTGAACCTGATGCGGTTAGTACCGACGAAGGGATTTGAGCTAAGCTTTTCATATTTTTTAGATTTTTTTTAAATTTTATTAATTTAAAATTGTGAATTTTAAAATAAGAAAAGTACACAATACAAATGCTAGATACGTTTTGTGAATAACTCAGAAATTTCAATAGTAAAATAAAGTTTAATATGGTCAATTGACCCGAAACAGTGTTTTGCTCCTTTATCTGCTTCGTAATAATTTATAAAATTGTTATGAAAGAAAAACAATCAAATTTTAAAAGCTTTAAGAAATTAAGCATTTCTTTGGCCCTTTTTACTTCTACTTTTTTTAGCTATTCCCAATCATTGGATTCCACTAAAATTGCAGATTTATCAGAATTAGTAGTTAAAGCCACCAGAGTGAATGAAAAATCTGGCATGGCTTATTCCGACGTTTTTCAAAAAGAATTGAGAAAGCAAAATTTAGGACAAGATTTGCCATTTCTATTAAATCAGTTGCCTTCAATGGTGGTAACTTCTGATGCAGGTGCGGGTATTGGTTATACGGGTATCCGAATCAGGGGCACAGATCCTACTCGAATTAATGTTACTTTAAATGGCATTCCTTATAACGATTCTGAATCGCAAGGGGTTTATTGGGTAAATATGCCCGATTTTGCATCTTCGATTCAAAGTATTCAAATTCAAAGAGGAGTGGGTACTTCTACCAATGGGGCTGGGGCATTTGGAGGGAGTATAAATGTTAACACTTTGCAACTGAACAGGGAGGCTTATGGAGAAGTAAATGTTTCAGCTGGTTCATTCAATACCACTAAGGCAAACATGTTAGTT
>JANNWE010000760.1:0-4471 GCA_031414675.1 Cytophagaceae bacterium | reverse complement strand
TCTTAAATAATACGCACAAGTTTTATTTAAAATCCCTTCAACAAAAAGGTGTTTCTATTATTCCAACTTGGTTTTCATCTCAAAAAATTCTCCTAGACCAATTAAAAGGACCTGAAAAAATTGTGATAAAACCAGCGGTTTCGGGGGGTTCTTATGAAACAGAAGTTTTTGAAACGAAACTACTTACACAAGAAATTTTAGACAAGAAAATTAAGCAGGGAGATTGGCTAATTCAACCATTTTTGTCTCAAATTAAGGAAAATGGTGAGCTCTCTTTGATTTTTTTTGGTGGAGAATACTCACATTCCATTAAAAAAATACCTAAAAAAGGCGACTTTAGAGTTCAAAAACAATTTGGAGCCACATATAATCATTTTGAGCCAGACCTTAAATTAATAGAAAAAGCAAAAAATATTGTACAATTAGCCGCTGAAAATACGCTTTATGCCAGAGTGGATGGCCTGGAAATAGAAAATGAATTTCTTCTTATGGAAATAGAAATGATAGAGCCCGATTTGTTTTTTGAATATACTAAAACAGGACCCCTTGATTTTGTAAATGCCACCATTAAGTATATGAAAAACTAAAAGAATATGAAAGAAAATTTTACAAAAACAGAGGTTCTTGCAGGTATTTCTTCATTTTTAGCTACAGTATATATTGTAGTGGTAAACCCCGCAATTCTTTCTCAAGCCGGAATGCGATTTAATGCAGTTCTTACTTCTACCATTTTAGTTTGTTTCTTTGGAAGTTTGATGATGGGAATCTACGCTAAAAATCCTATAATTGTAGCTCCTGGAATGGGCATGAATGCATTTTTTACCTATTCAGCAGTGGCTCACCTTGGACTAAGTTATCAGCAGGCTTTGGGAGCAGTTTTCTGGGCTGGAATCGTATTTTTAATTCTTTCAGTTTTTAATATTCGAGAAGCAATTGTAAAAGCAATCCCCACTCCAATCCGTCATGCGGTTTCTGTTGGCATAGGCTTATTTATCTGTTTTATTGGCTTACAAAATGCACATTTTGTAATCGGTAATCCCGCCACTTTAGTGAGCTTGGCTTCATTAAAAGACCCTCATACTATTACTTTTTTGATAGGCCTTATTGTTACTGCTGTTTTGATAGCTAAAAAAATAAAAGGTGCGGTTGTCTTAGGGATACTCATTACTACCCTTTTCGCTTTCCCAATTGGCCGTTGGTGGGGCGATGCCTCGGCTTATAATTTTGGTAGTTCTACGGTTGTAAACTATAATGGCATATTTTCGACCCTTGACTTAAGCTTGGTTTTTCAAGCTGAAATATTGGGAAGCCTAAAATTCGCATTTCTTCCTGTTATTTTTGTATTTGCCTTCACAGACCTGTTTGACAGCCTATCTACTTTTGTTGGATTAGCGGAATCCGCTAATTTAAAAGATAATGCAGGAGAGCCAAAAAATCTTAAAAAATCACTTATTACAGATGCATTTGCCACTCTTTTTGCCGCCATTGTGGGTTCCAGTCCAGGCACTGCATACATAGAATCCGCAGTTGGAATTTCTCAAGGTGGACGAACTGGGATAGTAGCAATTGTAGCTGCTTTTTTGTTCTTACCCTTGTTATTTCTTTCACCATTATTGAGTTTAATCCCACCCGTGGCTAGTTCGGTAGCCTTAGTATTAGTAGGGGCATTTATGTTAGCTCCAATCAGTAAAATTGATTGGAGTGATATGTCAATTGGAATACCTTGTTTTTTAACCTTGGTGCTCATTCCATTTACCTTTAGTATTACGCAAGGAATAATTTTGGGATTACTAAGCTGGACTATTCTTAAAGTTTTTATGGGTAAAGGAAAAGAAGTTTCTATGACCCTAATTATCATTAATATATTATCAATCATGGCTTTATGTATTTGAAAAAAAACATTTTTATTATTTGCTTTTTATGCTCATCCCTGTTTTGTTTTGCACAAAGGGTTGCTATTGTAGGTGCTATGCCAGAGGAAATTAGGCTTTTAACTGAAGCCTTAGAAAAAAAGCATTTAATAAAATATAAAGACTTGGAATTTTATACAGGATATCTAAAAGGACAATCCGTAGTTATTATGAAAAGTGGAATAGGAAAAGTTAATGCTTCTTATGCAACAACTATTTTATTAGAAAAATTTAAAATAAAAAGTGTATTATTTACAGGTGTGGCTGGTGGACTGCATCCTAATTCTTATCCTGGAGACTTGGTGATAGCAGAAGCCGTATTTCACCATGACTATGCAAGAGATATGGCAAACGAATATGAGGTGCGAGCCACTAGAAATATAAAAGGACAAAAAGATAATCCATTACTTTTTAAAACAGATTCAGTTTTGCTGAATTTAGCTAAAATTAGCGTCCGGAAAATTTCGTTTTTAGATGTTGGAAATAGAAATCCTAAAGTATTTACAGGCATTATTGCAACTGGTGACACCTTTATAAACAATCCAAAAAAGGCTAATTGGCTATATGAAAACTTTCAAGCTTTGGCCGTAGAAATGGAGGGTGCTGCATTAGGTCAAATATGTTATCAAAGAAATATTCCTTTCTTAATCATTAGAAGTTGCTCTGATAACGCAAACAACTCCGCTCATTTAGATTTTCAAACCTTTTTAAAACCAGCAGCCGAAAATGCGATAAAAGTGATTTTTGGTATTTTGGAAGAAATGTGATAAAAAATAATTTGATTAAAATAATGCAGTAATCAAATAATAAATGAACCTATTTTGAATCCTAAGCAATATTGATTTCCTATTTTCCAAGGTTTTAATTTACATTTTAAATAAGGCATTTTAAACTTACCTTTGATAAAAAAAGCTAAAATGAGGCAACCAAAAGCTCCAAGGCATCATTTCCATCAACCCAAAAAAGGAAAAACTGCAGATTTGCGTTTTAAAGTAGAATCCGAGGAAGAACTTTTAAAATTTATTATTCTAAAAATGCCTCAGAAAAGTCGCCATGATTTAAAAACTTTATTGCGGGACAAACATTTCTTTGTCGATGGGGAAGCCTCAAGCCAATTTAATCATCTATTAAAAATAGGGCAAATGGTAGAGGTTCGATGGGAAAAAAAGCCAGAACAACTTAAGTTAAGGGGACTAAATATCATTTTCGAAGACGAATTCTTAGTAGTTATTGAAAAGGAAGCTGGAGTCCTTTCAATAGCTACTGAAAAACAAAAAGAAAATACGGCATATAGTGTTTTGAGTGACTATTTAAAAAAGCAGGATCCAACCAATCGTATTTTTGTTGTACATCGTCTTGACAAAGACACCTCAGGAATTATGATGTATGCAAAAAGCGAAAAAATACAGAAAACTCTTCAAGAGGCATGGAATGAAAATATTTTAGAGAGAACATACCTCGCAGTAATTGAAGGCAAAATAGATAAGCTCGAAGGAACAATAGTGTCATATTTGGTAGAAAGTAAAGCTTTAATAGTTTATTCCAGCCAGAACTCTGAAATAGGCCAAAAGGCAATTACTCATTTTGAAACATTAAAAACAAACAAAAGTAATAGTTTACTTAAAGTTAATTTAGAAACGGGTCGCAAAAACCAAATTAGAGTTCATATGCAAGACTTAGGTCATTCAGTTGTCGGTGATGAAAAATATGGAGCTCATACCAATCCTATTAAAAGACTTGGATTACATGCTTGGGTATTAGCTTTTAAACATCCAATAACTGGGAAAGAAATGCGTTTTGAAACGGAGGTGCCCAAAGTGTTTTTAGCCCTATTTCATTAAATTGCTACCATCTGAGTCAAAAATTATATTCTGCTATTGAAAAAATCCTAAAAGCAGGAATATTCAATATTCCAAAAAATGAATTTAAAAACGAATATTAGATTTTCTTATTGATAATCAAGCTATTCTAAACTTCCAAATTTACAGATTGAAAAATAAAAAAAAATAAAACTTTCTAAAAACTTAACACACATTTTTTGGAATTTGTATTTTGTTTTTTCTAATTGCACCATAATTTAATATAAAAATAATATTAGCATAATATTTAATAAAATGAAACCAGAAACTAAACAAAAATCGGCTGAAATAGAAATCGCTTTGTCGGCTGTAATTAAAGGGGAATCTACAAATAAGAAAATTAAAAAGACGATCGAAAAAATGGCAGAAAAACTTGCCAAAGAAATCGAGAATATTAAAGAGGACGCTGAGAAAAAAATAAAAAAAGACGCTAAAAAAGTAGAAAACAAAGTAAAAAAAGCGATTAAAAAAGCGGAGGCTCAGTCTGAAAAAGAAATTAAAAAAGCCGTAAAAAAAGCGAAAAAGAAAGCTGAAAAAGAAAAAGATAAAAGTAAGGTGGAAATAGTAATGAAAAAAATTATTGCAACAGATGTTAAAGCACCTGCTACCCCAACAATTGCCAAAACTACAACTCCAGCCAAAGCCCCTGTTGTAATATCTACTAAACCTGCGGTTGCAGCAGCCACCAAGACAGTACAAAAA
>JANNWE010000759.1:0-4820 GCA_031414675.1 Cytophagaceae bacterium | reverse complement strand
GTAAACTGCATGACAGTTTCGCGGCATTTTTGGTTATATTCTGCAACAGAAATTTTCTTGCCAATATCTTCTTTCGTTATTCCCAAGTTTTTTTCAACTTGCAGTTCCACAGGCAAGCCATGGGTATCCCATCCACCCTTTCTATTTACTTGAAAACCTTTAAGAGTTTTATATCTGCAAAAAATATCTTTTATCGCTCTTGCCATTACATGGTGAATACCTGGAGTGCCATTTGCAGAAGGCGGGCCTTCAAAAAACGTAAAAGTGGGATTTCCCTCTTTAGTTGTTATAGATTTTTCGAATATTTCATTATCGCTCCAAAATTCTAATATTTGGTCAGCTATTTCAGCATAATTTACCGCTTTATACTCCGGATACTTCATTCTATTTGCCTTTGAATTGATTTTTTAGAACAAAGGATATCATTCTAAAAAAATAAGTCGCAAAGATACGAAATATTAAAACATGTTAAATAAAGACTACAAAATGAAAATGTAGTTTTTTCAATAAAATCTAAATTTTGAATTTATTTAATTTTGATTCGTAGTTTTACTCTGCATTTATAATTGCAATGGAAATATTTTCATATATAAATATTGGAGGGACTATTGCCTTTGTGGCATCGGGAACATTAGCAGGAATAAGACAAAAATTGGATATTTTTGGAATTTTAGTAATTGCATTTGTCACGGCTATAGGAGGAGGTACACTCCGAGATTTACTAATTGGCCAAAGTCCAGTAAAATGGTTGACAGATGTGAATATCATTTACTTGATTGTTGGCATTAGTTTAGCAACTATTTTATTTAGAAAATACATTGACAAGCTAGACAAAACTTTACTTTTTTTCGATACGCTGGGACTTGCATTTTTTACAATAAAGGGCATTGAAGTTGGCATTGAAACACAATTGAGCATGCCATCCTGTATCATATTGGGTACAATTACTGCCTGTTTTGGAGGTGTGATTCGTGACATTCTTTTGAATGAAGTACCCACAATTTTTAGTAAAGAGATCTACGCCACTGCCTGTATAGCGGGTGGCATTAGTTTTTTTGTTTTTAAAAATTTTGACGTTTCTCAAACCTTACTGGAGCTATTGACTTTTATAATAATAATTGGAATTCGATTTTTTGCCATAAAAACAAATTTTACTTTACCCAAAATTGAAAAATAAAACGAGTGATTTTTTGACCCTAATTGTACATTTCCTATACCAATTTGTTTTAGTTTCGGCTGAAAAAATGCTGCCTTTCTTTTCCAAGTTTAATACAAAAATTTCGTTATTCTATAATGGGCAATTGGCTATAAATGAAGTATTAGTTGCCATAAATAAATATAAAATACAAAACCCCAATATACCTTTTGTATGGTTTCATTGTGCCTCATTAGGTGAGTTTGAGCAAGGCAGACCATTAATTGAAAGTTACAGATCTGCCTATCCAGAGCATAAAATTGTGCTTACCTTTTTTTCTCCTTCTGGATATGAAATCAGAAAAAACTATCCAGGCGCTGACTATGTAATGTATTTGCCCTTAGATACTCAAAGAAATGCCAGAAGATTCGTTGAAGTTATTCAACCTCAAATAGCTGTTTTTATAAAATATGAATTTTGGCCAAATATTATTTTCCAATTAAAAAAATTCAAATGCACTCTAATAGGTATTTCTGTAATTCTAAGGCCAAATCAAATTTTTTTTAAATGGTATGGCGGTTTTTTGAAAAAATCTTTATTCTCCTTCCTGCATCTATTTGTGCAAAACAAGGAGACTCAAGAGATTTTAAGTAAAAATGGATATAAAGACAGTACGGTCTGTGGCGACACTCGGTTTGATAGAGTCTATGATACTTTTTTAAAAATAGCTCCCTTAAAGATTTTCGAAAACTTTTGCTTCAAAAAAACAACTTGGGTAATAGGTAGTGCTTGGGCTGCAGATATGGAAGTCTTAATTCCTTTTATCAATAATAATGCAGATTTAAAATTTATTATTGCCCCACATGAAATCAATAAGGAGGAGATAGAAATTTGGTGTTCGAAAATAAAAGGAAAATCAGAAACTTTTACAAAATTAGCTACTGAAAATGATCTTTCTTTAAGCCAAGTGCTATTTGTGGATACCATAGGCATGCTTTCTGCTATCTATCAATATGCCAATTATGCCTATATTGGTGGCAGTTTTGGAAAAGGCCTTCATAATACCTTAGAGGCTGCAGTATTTGGGCCACCCATTTTTTTCGGTAACAAAAGTTTTTCAAAATTTCAGGAAGCGAATGATTTAATACGACTAGGAATAGCATTTCCTGTCTGTGATGCCGAAGAACTTCAAGTCATTTATTCTTCGTTTAAAAATAATAATAGTTTAATAGACAAATGCAAAGAAAGTTCCAATGCATTTATTCAATTGAATATTGGAGCAACTGGTAAAATATTGAATTATTTAGTCAAAAAGGATAAATAACTTAAATAATTGTATTTTCTTGATGACGAGTATTTTATATATTTACAAAAAAATACCCTTTATAATATGGATATAGCTCTACTAGGCACTGGAAATATGGCTTGGCATTTAGCTAGGGCTATTGAAAAATCTGGTCATCGTATTACCGATATTTACGCTAGAGATTCAACAAAAGCTATACAATTCGCCGCCTCTCTCTATGATGCAAAAATAAACCAAGATTTAGATTTTTCTGAAAGTACAGCTGAAATATTCATTCTCTGTGTATCCGATGATGCTATAGAAGAGGTATGTTCTAAAATACTTTTACCAGAAAATGCTATAATTGTACATACTTCAGGAGCAAAATCTTTAGATGTTCTTAGCTCCACGCTCAAAATTTATCATGATTTAAAAACAAATTCAGGCGTTTTTTATCCACTTATGACTTTTACAAAAGGGAAAGAAATTGATTTTAACCAAGTTCCTATTTGTATTGAAGCAGAGAATATAGAAACCGAAGATTTCCTCATAAAACTAGGAAAGGATATTTCAAATGATATTTACCTTGTAAACTCTAGTGAAAGAGCTGTGCTTCATGTTGCTGCTGTATTTTCATGCAATTTTAGTAATCATCTTTGGGCTATTTCGAAGGAGATTGTCGAGTCCGAAGAATTAGATTTTGAAATGCTGAAGCCGCTAATTGCAGAAACTTTTAAAAAAGCCATGGCTGCCAAACACCCAGCCGATGTACAAACTGGCCCAGCTATAAGAGGAGACCAAGACACATTAGCCACTCATCTTACCTATTTGAAAGACGATGAAGACCTTACAAAGGTCTACCAAACACTAACTGAAAGCATTCAAGATTGGCATGAAAGCTAGTGCAAATTTTTTTTAATTTTGAAAAAAAACACTTTCTTTATACATTATAACCATGTATTGTATACTATAAATTTGTGTCTGTATACGCCAATAAAAGAAATTTATTGCATTTGATTTGTAGTCAACAAATTCACTATCAATACTTTATATACTAAATAATTTTATTTATTTTATTAAACTTGTTCTTTTTTTATAAAAACCTTACCCATTATTTGGCTTATTTTTTTTTGAATAAAGTACAGCTTCATCTATTAAAGCTTCAAAATTTAAAAATGGCACAAAATTTGAAATGGTTATTACTGAGCGGTATAATATTGAAAATATACTTAATCTCAATTTAAATCATTTTTAACACTAGGAAATAAGTCTTACAACAAAAGGTTCTAAAAATTTGTCAGGAAACAAATAAACCATGTATACTTATACCATAAAACAAATTTATTTATGAAAAAGTCAATTTTGACAACAATCGTTCTAACCCTATTTGCTTTAGCAACAAAAGCACAAGTAGCTACCACTACTGCAACACACAAAGTAACAGTAGACGCGAAATCGGTTTTGGAAGTTATCATGACCAGCACTGCTGATGTACTTTTTGAATTCAAAACTACTGCTGATTATGACAATGGTATCACCAAAACAAATGCTACTGAGTTAAAAGTTAAGTCTACAAAACCATGGACCATCAAAGCACAGGGGTCAGCCGCGAATTTTGGTAAAACTCCTGGCAATCCAAATGACATTCCATTAACAGCTTTAACTATTGGATCTGGCGCTTCTTTATTAGCAATAAACAATACCAGTGGAACTGATATAAAAACTGGACCTAAAGGTGGAAATGGAGCATCTGGAAACACATTTTCTTTGGATTACAGATTGAATCCAGGGTATGTGCAGCAAGATATTTATGATGTAAGTGTTACTTATACAATTAGCCAGAATTAAGAAATTCATATTTTACAAAAAGGGGACATATTAATTGCCCTCTTTTTGTTGTTTGTTGCAAATCAGCTCATATTACTACTTAATATTTTTTTTTATTACATTCTTTTCTTATGTTTGTTTAAACTTAAGTCTTTTATTCTGGTAAAAATCAACCAAAATATTACTTTACTTAAGCTTAAACAGGAAAAAAATGAAAAAAATAACCCTTTTGGTGATACTTTTTGTATCCACCAAATCTTTTGTTTTTAGCCAAACTTCGGCTTCTCATACAATAAAAGTTGTAGCAAACCCAATTCTTGAGCTTAAGTTTGACGAAACTTATAATAATTCCGAATTTAATTTTCAAACCATTTCAGACTATGACAATGGCAAAACCAATCTTCAAGCTAAGGGCCTTAAGGTAAAATCGAACAAGAATTGGATAGTAAGTGTAAAAGCAAGTACCTCTACTTTTACAACATTTGGGGCAGGAAATGATGACATGCCATCAAAAGTTCTTTATGTTCGTAAATCTGGTACCGAAAATAAAGAACTTTTGATGACATGTCATCA